>CAIXRL010000796.1 GCA_903921835.1 Candidatus Eiseniibacteriota bacterium
CATTTATCGCCGCTTGGGCGCAATCGCTTCGAGCCGTAGATCCAAACGTCTCATGGCGTTAGCCGAGAATCGCCGTCCTTAGAGCGGAGTTATGGAATATGCAATTTAGGCAATGCCAGTTTTGCGCCAGGGAAAGACGAAGCGGGGCGCCCCTTCCAGGACGCCCCGCCCGCAGTTCGATTCTCAGCGCGCGACTTCGTTCAGCACACCCATACTCCGTCCGATCTCGGTAAACGCCTCTACGGCCCGGTCCACCTGCTCGAACGAGTGGGCTGCGCTCAGTTGGACGCGGATGCGCGCCTGCCCCTTGGCCACGACCGGGTACGAGAAGCCGACCACGTAGATGCCGCGCTCGAGCAGCTTCGCAGCCATCTCGTGGGCCAGGCGCTCCTCGTACAACATGATGGGCACGATGGGATGGATGCCGGGCTTGATCGCGAATCCTGCCGCGGTCATGCGCCCGCGGAAGCGCATGGTGTTCGCCTCGAGCCTGTCGCGCAGCTCCGTGGTGCCCTCGAGCAGGTCGAACACCGCAAGGCTCGCGCCGACCACCGCGGGCGGCAGCGCGTTCGAGAACAGGTATGGGCGCGACCGCTGGCGCAGCATCTCGATGATCTCGCGCCGGCCGGTGGTGAAGCCGCCCAGCGCGCCCCCGAGCGCCTTGCCCAGCGTACCCGTGACGATGTCCACGCGCCCGCGCACGCCGTGCAGTTCGGGCGTCCCGCGCCCCGTGCGCCCGATGAAGCCCAGCGTGTGGCACTCGTCCGTCATCACCAGCGCGCGATGCTGCTCCGCCAGTTCGACGATGCCCTTCATGTTCGCGATCGTGCCGTCCATGCTGAATGCGCCGTCGGTCACCACCAGCTTCTGCGGACAGCCCTTCTCGCCGGCCTCGCGCAGGCAGCGCTCGAGGTCGGCCATGTCGTTGTTCTTGTAGCGCCAGCGCTGCGCCTTGCACAACCGGATGCCGTCGATGATCGAGGCGTGGTTGAGCTCGTCGCTGATGATGGCGTCGGCCTCTCCCAGCAGCGGCTCGAACACGCCGCCGTTGGCGTCGAAGCAGGCGGCGTAGAGGATCGTGTCCTCCGTGCCGACGAACTCGGCGATGCGCTTCTCGAGCTGCTTGTGCACGTCCTGCGTGCCACAGATGAAGCGTACCGAGGACATCCCGTAGCCGCGCGAGTCGAGCGCGGCGTGGGCGGCCGCGATCACGCGCGGATCGCTCGAGAGCCCCAGGTAGTTGTTGGCGCAAAAGACGAGCACCCTGCGCCCGTCCTCGAGCGTCACCTCGGCGCCCTGCGGGGACGCGATGATACGTTCGTTCTTGTACAGGCCGGCTTCGCGGATCTTGCCGAGTTCGGCGGTGAGCCACGGCTTCAGGGTGTCGTACATGGCGGCCTCCCCTAGACCTTCTCGCCCCACGGCACCAGCACGACCTTGCCCGCTTTGCCCTCGCGCAGCAGCGCGATGGCGTCGGAGAACTCCTCCATGGGCATGACGTGCGTGATCGCCGGGCGGATGTCGAGCTTGCCGGAGGTCATGAGCTGGTCCATCTGGTACCAGGTGTCGTACATGCGCCGGCCGATGATGCCGTAGAGCGTGATGCCCTTGAAGATGAGCAGCTTGTTCCAGTCCAGCTCGAACGGCTCGCTGGGCAGTCCCAGCAGAGACATGCGGCCGCCCATGCGCAGCGCGGCCAGGCCGTCACGCATCGCTTCCGGCTTGCCCGACATCTCGAGCACGCCGTCCAGGCCGCGGCCGTGCGTGAGCTCCTTGATGCGCTCGACGAAGCTCTCCCGGGACACGTCGATGACCGCGTCGGCGTTCATCCTGCGCGCCAGGTCCAGGCGGTACGGCGACACGTCGGACGCGAACACGTGCGCCGCGCCGGCCGCGCGCGCCACGCCGATCGCGAACAGGCCGATGGGGCCGCAGCCGGTCACCGCGATGTTGCAGCCCGAGAGCGGGCCCGAAAAGGCGGTGTGCACCGCATTACCGCACGGCTCCATGCAGGCCGCCATCTCGATCGGGATGTTGCGCGGCACATGCCAGGCGTTCACAGCGGGCACCGCCACGAACTCCGCGAAGCCGCCGTTCATGTCCACGCCCAGGATCTTCGTGTTCTCGCACACGTGCCCGTTGCCCGTGCGGCACGACAGGCAGGTCTGGCAGACTACGTGGCTCTCGCACGAGACCAGGTCGCCCAGGGCGACATTGCTCACTCCGGGTCCCAGTTCGACCACCTCGCCCACGAACTCGTGGCCGATCGTCACCGGCGGCTTCATCCGGCCGCTGGCCCACGGGTCCCACGCCCAGATGTGCAGATCGGTGCCGCAGACGCCCGCGCGCTTCACGCGCAGCAGGATCTCGCCGGCCGCGGGTACGGGAACGGGCACTTCGCGGATCTCGGCGCCCTCTGCCGCCGTCGCCTTCACGATCGCCTTCATGGTGGTCGTCCTCGTCTTCGTTGGAGGCTTCGCCTCGATCGCCGTCGTGGGAATCATGTTCGCAGTACCTGGCGCAAGGCCGCTCCTGTGTACGACCCCCGTGCGCGCGCCACCGCCTCGGGCGTCCCCGCGGCCACGACGGTTCCGCCGTGGTCGCCTCCATCCGGTCCAAGATCCACAATCCAGTCCGCGCACTTCACGACGTCCAGGTTGTGCTCGATCACGAGCACGGTGTTGCCCCGGTCGGCGAGCGCCTGCAGCACCCCGAGCAGCACGCGGACGTCCTCGAAGTGGAGACCCGTCGTGGGCTCGTCCAAAACGTACAGCGTGCGCCCCGTGGCCACGCGGGAGAGCTCGGTCGCGAGCTTGACCCGCTGCGCCTCGCCGCCCGAGAGCGTCGTGGCCGACTGACCGACGTGAATATACCCGAGCCCGACATCGCGCAGCGTCTCGAGCTTTCTCCGGAGGGTGGGTACCGCCCCGAGGAACTCCAGGGCCTCCTCCACGGTCATCTCGAGCACGTCCGCAATGGACCGTCCCCGGTACTGGACGTCGAGCGTGTCGCGGTTGTAGCGCCGGCCGTGGCAGACGTCGCAGCGCACGAACACGTCGGGCAGGAAGTGCATCTCGATGCGCCGGAAGCCGTCGCCATCGCACGTCTCGCAGCGTCCGCCCTTGACGTTGAACGAGAACCGGCCCGGGCCGTAGCCGCGGACCTTCGCC
>CAIXRL010000797.1 GCA_903921835.1 Candidatus Eiseniibacteriota bacterium
AGCGCCACCGAGCCCGCGGGGCGCGACTTCACGATCGCCTCGGCCGCGCGCAGGATCGTGCTGCTGTAGGTGCCCGCGAAACCGCGATCGGCGGTGATGACCACCAGGGCGGAGCGCTGCACCTCGCGCACCTTGAACAACGGGTGCTCGAGCTCGCTCGCCGCACCGGAGAGGTTGCCGAGGATCTCGGTGATCTTGCGCGAGTACGGCGACGCCGCCTGGGCGCGGGCCTGGGCACGCCGCAGCTTGGCCGCGGAAACCATCTCCATGGCCTTGAAGATCTGCTGCATGCTCTTGGTGGCGCGGATGCGCCGCCGGAGATCCTTCAGGGACGCCATGGCCTCACGCCTTGAACTGCGACTTGAACGCCTTGCAGGCTTCCTGCAGGCGCTTTTCGTCATCGCCCGAGATGGCCTTGGTGGTCTTGATGTTGTGCGGAATCTCCGCGTACTTCGCGCCCACGAACGCCAGCCACTCACCCTCGAACTTGCGCACGGCCCCGACCGGAATGTCGTCGAGGTGGCCGTTGGCGCCCGCCCAGATGGCGACGACCTGCTGCTCGACCGGCATGGGCGAGAACTGGCCCTGCTTGAGCAGCTCGACCATGCGCTCGCCGCGCGTGATCTGCGCCTGCGTCGTCTTGTCGAGGTCGGAGCCGAACTGCGCGAACGCCGCCAGCGCGCGGTACTGCGCGAGGTCGAGACGCAGCCGCCCCGCGACCTGGCGCATGGCCTTGATCTGCGCGCTGCCGCCGACTCGCGACACCGAGATGCCGACGTTGATGGCGGGCCGCACGCCCGAGTAGAAGAGGTCGCCCTCGAGGAAGATCTGGCCGTCCGTGATCGAGATCACGTTGGTCGGGATGTACGCCGACACGTCGCCGGCCTGGGTCTCGATGAACGGCAGCGCGGTCAGCGAGCCGCCGCCCAGTTCGTCGGAGAGCTTGCAGGCGCGTTCGAGCAGCCGCGAGTGGAGGTAGAACACGTCTCCGGGGAACGCCTCGCGGCCCGGCGGGCGGCGCAGCAGCAGCGCCAGCTGGCGGTACGCGTTCGCGTGCTTGGAGAGGTCGTCGTACACGCACAGCACGTGGCCGCCGTTGTACGTGAACTCCTCGCCCATGGAGACGCCCGCGTACGGGGCGATGTACTGCAGCGGAGCGGGCTCGGACGCGGAAGCCGTCACGACAATCGTGTACGCCATCGCGCCGTGCTTCTCGAGCGTGCCCACGACGTTCGCGACGGTCGATTCCTTCTGGCCGATCGCGACGTAGATGCAGATGACGCCCGTGTCCTTCTGGTTGAGGATCGTATCGATCGCGATCGTCGTCTTGCCCGTCTGGCGGTCGCCGATGATCAGCTCGCGCTGCCCGCGCCCGATCGGGATCATGGAGTCGATCGCCTTGATGCCGGTCTGCAGCGGCTCCTTGACCGGCTGGCGCTGGATCACGCCGGGCGCCTTGAACTCCATGTTGCGGAACTTGTCCGCGGCGATCGGGCCCTTGCCGTCCACCGGCTGGCCGATGGCGTTGACCACGCGCCCGATCATCGCCTTGCCGACGGGCACCGATGCAATGCGGCCGGTGCGCTCGACGCGGTCGCCTTCCTTGATGTCCTTGTCGGAGCCGAACAGGGCGACGCCAACGTTGTCCTCTTCCAGGTTGAGCACCATGCCCATGATGTCGCCGGGGAACTTGATCAGTTCGCCGGCCATGGCGTCCTCGAGACCCCAGACGCGCGCGATGCCGTCGCCCACGGACAGCACGCTGCCGACGCTCTTGGTCTCGAGCTTGGCCTCGTAGCGTTCGAGTTCCTGCGCCAGGATGGCGCTCAC
The DNA here is from genome assembly GCA_903921835.1 of Candidatus Eiseniibacteriota bacterium. GTDB lineage: Bacteria > Eisenbacteria > RBG-16-71-46 > RBG-16-71-46 > RBG-16-71-46 > CAIXRL01. The sequence goes on from CAIXRL010000797.1 coordinate 1,831, forward strand.
TTCTTCCGGTCGAAAGGACATGGGTGTGAACCCCGATTCAGTGTGGTGTGTCGACTTGGCGCGTGATCACACGCTGACTTCGTAGAGCTGGTGGGCCACGGCCTCCAGCAGGCTCCTGACACTGCGGTCCACGATGCGGTCACCGACGCGCGCGTACGCGCCCCCGACGAGTGACGGGTCCACCGTGGGCGTGAGCACGATCCTGAGCCCCGTCCACTTCTCCAGCTGCGCGTGCACCCGGGCGATTTCGTCCGGGGTCAGCGGCACGGCGCTGACCACCTGCGCCCGCTGCACGCCCCTCGCCTTCTCGACCAGCAGCTCGAACGCATCCAGCACCTGGCGGACGAGCACGAGCCGGTGCTTGCGCAGCAGCAGGTCGGCGAACACGATCACCGTGCGGCGCGCGCGGCCGTCGAGGCCCTTGCGCAGCAGCGCCCGCTTGTCCTCGAGCCGCACCTTGGGGTCGGCCAGGAAGTCGCCGAAACGCGAACCTGGCCGCGCGAGTCCGGAGAAGCCGCGCAGGTCCTCGAGGGCGCCCTCGAGTTCCTCGACGCGTCCGGGAGCGTGCCGCTCGATCAGGAGCTGCAGCGCCTTCGCGTAGCGGCCGGCGACGTTGCTGTCTTTCATCTCAGCGAACCCACCTCGTCGATGAACTCACCCGCGAGCCTGCGCTGCGCCGGGTCATCGAGCTTCGCGCGGAGGATCTTCTCCGCGGTGCGGATGGAGAGCCCGATGACCTGCTGCTTCACCTGCTCCTTCGCGTTCTCGCGCTCGCGCTCCATCTCTTCCCGGCCGCGCTGCAGGCGTGCCTGCGCGTCCGCCTGGGCCTGCACCTTGATCTCCTCGGCGACCTTCTGCCCCTCGCCGATGGCTTCCTGCATGCGCGCCCGCGCCTGCGCCGCGATGCCGCGCAGCTCCTGCTCGTACTTCGCCTTCAGCTCGTCGGCCGCGTGCTGGCGCCGGTCGGCCTCGGCGAAGTCCGCGGCGATCTTCTGCCGGCGAGCCTCGAGGTTCGCCACGATCGGACCCCAGGCGAAACGCCCGAGAATCCAGACCATGATGATGAAACCCAGGATCTGGGTGAGTACGAGCTTGATGTCGATCAGACCGTTCATGCGTGCTCCCCGGGGACGCGGTCGCGCCTAGGCGACGCCGCGTCGAGCCGATGGCGTGACGACGTCAGATCTTGCCGGACAGGAGGAACACGGTGACGAACGCGTAGATCGTGAGCGCTTCGGCGAACGCGCCGATGATGATCATCGCGGTCTGAAGCTTGGCGATCGCTTCGGGCTGACGGCCCATCGCCTGCAGTGCGCCGTTGCCGATCATGCCGAGGCCGATGCCGGAACCGATGGCGGCGAGACCGACGCCGAGGGGAAGGGCCAGACCAAGTGCGCTGTGGAAATCCATCTCTCATTCCTCCCGTGATAATGGGTCAGTGGGCGGGGTGGTGCGCTCCCTCCGCAGGCTCGTGACCGCTCTCGTGGTCGTGCGGCAGCATGAGGAGGAAGTAGATCGTGCTCAACATCGAGAACACCATGGCCTGCACCACGCTCGTCAGCAGGGCGAGGAACAGGAACATGAAGTGCAGCGGAAGGCCGAACGGCAGCGCACCCAGGTGCAGCGCCGACATGGCGCCGATCCCGAGCGTCGCGAACCCGACGAGCAGCATGTCCTCGCCGAAGATGTTGCCGAAGAGCCGGCACGAGAGCGACACGGGCTTGGCCAGCTCGCCGATCACGTGGATCGGGAAGGCGAGCGGCACCAGGCACCACTCGATCCCCGAACGCGGGTTGCCGGCCATGTGGTCCAGCCAGCCGAACAGGCCGTTCTCGCGGATCGCGGTGTACTGCACGTAGACGAAGACCGTGATCGCGAGCGCGAACGTGACGTTGAGGCTGGAGGTCGGCGACTTCATGAGCGGAATGATGCCGACGAGGTTCATCGCCAGGATGTAGAAGAAGAGGCTGCCCAGGAACGGGACGTAGCGCGGTCCGTACCTGGGACCCAGGATGGCGACGACCTGGTCGTAGACGTATTCGACCACGCACTCGACGCCGTTCTGGAACGGCGTCGGGATCATCCGCGGATTGCGCGACGCCGCGAACGCCACGACGCAGAGCGCGAGCGCGATGATCAGCGAGAAGATGACGCTCTCGAACTTCTCGACCACGCCCGCCCAGGGCCGGCCCTCGTTGGCCTTCACGAGGATCGAGAGGACGTTGTCGAACTCCTTGGGACCGGTGTCCTTCTTCCCGGCCGTCTCGGCCGGCTTCGCGGTCCCGGCCTGCTCCGCCGGCGCGGCCGCCGCGGGGGCGGTCGCCGTCACGGAATCGTGGGGCGCCTGGGCGCGGGCGCGAGAGAGCGCACCGGCGCCGAACCAGGTGGCGGTGGCCAGGGCGAGCACCAGCGCGGTCGCCTGCCACGGGCTGCGCACCAGGCGCCGCCAGAACTCCGAGCCGAGCAGGACCTGGGAAGCGGCCTTGAGCACGATCACCGCGAAGGGCACCGTGAAGCCCGCGGCCAGCGCCAGCACCGGCAGCTTCGCGAGCATGACCCCGCCCGCGCCGAGCAGCGCCAGGTTGGCCAGTCCGGCCAGCAGCGCGTTGCGGCGGGCGTGCGCGCCGCCGGTCAGGCTGGTGACGATGACCTCGAGCAGGCGCAGGTTCGCGAGCGACCACAGGGCGCCGGCAGCCGCCGCGATGCCGATCGCGTAGGAGAAGTAGACGGCGGCAAACAGCGAGACGAGCGCGGTCGCAACGAGCGACGCGTGTCGGATGCGTGCGAGGAACTCGAGTCCCATGCTGGCGTCGGCGCCCGACCCGGGGGTCAGCGGCGCGATTCGCCCTCCTGTTCAGCCTGAACTCGGCAGATGATGACCCAGATTTCGCGCCCGGCGGCGACGAAGCC
>CAIXRL010000798.1 GCA_903921835.1 Candidatus Eiseniibacteriota bacterium
CCTGAGGACTTCCTTGATCTCCAGCATCGTGACCTCGCGATAGCTCATGGACCCTCCTGGGGAGGAGTCCTAGCCGCTTGGTCACGCGGGGGGGGGGAATGGTTCTGAAAATCTCAGCTCAGAGGGGGGGGAATGATTCTGCAAATCTGGCCCTGCGGGGGTCCCATCATTCTGAAAACTGACAGTCCGGGCTAGGGTCTGCCTCGGAGCAGGCCTGCCGGCGCTGGAGCGGCGTGGGGGTGCGTCGTAGATTGTCGGTGGGGCGGGACGCGGGGAGGCTCACGGGCTCGCGAAAGGAGCCCTGATCCGTGACTCGACGCCCTGTTCGTGGCCCGCGACCGCGGACGGCGCTCTTCCTGCCGCTGACGCACATCTTGCGCTCTCGGCTGGCGGTTCATGAATCGTCCGGGCCCGCCCGGAGTATTCGCGACCTGGGGGCGCATGATCCGGGATCGCGGGTCGTGCGCGGCGATCGTCGTTCCGGCCCGCCCGCTCGAGGCCGCTCGCGCCGAGCGGGCACGGACACATTCCGCACTTGCCCGTCCGGCCGCGCTGGCGTTTCATGCCCCGGGCGTCCGGCCGCATCGCGCGGTCCATCGCGACGGCGCCGCGCCCAGACGCGCGGGCATCTCGACAGGAGAGGAAACCCCCATGGAGATCGGATTCGTCGGACTGGGCCGCATGGGCTTCAACATGACGCTGCGCCTGCTGCAGGGCGGCCATAGGGTCGTCGCCTGGAACCGCAGCGCCGACAAGACGCAGGAGGCCGCGCGCCACGGCGCGGTTGCGGCCGCGAGCGTGCCCGAGCTGGTGAAGGCTCTCGCGGGCCCGCGCGTCGTGTGGATCATGCTGCCCGCGGGCGGGCCGGTGGAGGACATGATCGATCAGCTCGTGCCCCTGCTGGCGCAAGGCGATCTCGTCGTGGATGGCGGCAACTCGAACTACAAGGACGACCAGCGCCGCGCGAAGCGTCTCGCCGAGGCCGGGTTGCTGTATGCCGACGCCGGCACCTCGGGCGGCATCTGGGGCCTGAAGAACGGTTACTGCATGATGGTGGGCGGCCCCGACGAGGCGATCGCGCGGCTCGAGCCGGGACTCGACACGCTGGCTCCGCCGGAGGGCTGGCTGCACTGCGGCCCGGCCGGTTCCGGGCACTTCGCCAAGATGATTCACAACGGCATCGAGTACGGCATGATGCAGTCGTACGCTGAGGGCTTCGAGATCCTGCAGGGGAGCGAGTACTCGTACGACCTCGCGAAGCTCTCGCACCTGTGGAACCAGGGCAGCGTCGTGCGTTCGTGGCTGCTCGAGCTGGCCGAGCTGGCGTTCGCGAAGGATCCGCAACTCGAGGGCATCCGCGGCTGGGTCGAGGACTCGGGCGAGGGGCGCTGGACCGTGCTGGAGGCGATCGACCGGAACATCCCGGCGGAGGTGCTGACGCTGTCGCTCATGCGCCGCTTCCGCTCGCGGCAGCAGGACACGTTCACCGACCGCGTGCTGGCGGCGTTGCGCGCCGAGTTCGGCGGGCACGCGGTGAAGGACAAGTAGCGTGACCCTGCGCATCGACGTGCCCGGCGGGTTGCACGCCCCGCCACCTGCGCTCGAACCGCCGCCGTGCGTCGTGGTCGTGTTCGGCGCCACCGGTGACCTGACGCGCCGCAAGCTCGTGCCGGCGCTTTACAACCTGGCTTCGTGCGGCCACCTGCCGCCGCACTTTGCGCTGCTCGGCTGCGCGCGGCGCCCCTGGAGCGCCGACGAGTTCCGCGCGCGGCTGCGCGAGGGCGTCTCCGAGTTTTCGCGCACCGGCATCCGCGACCCGGCCTGGGACGCGCTCGCACCGGCGCTCGATTTCGTCTCCGGCGACTTCGCCGATCCGGCCACGTATACCCTGCTGCGCGAACGGCTCGCCGCGCTGGACGCCGCGCATGGCACCGCCGGCAACCGGCTCTTCTACCTCGCGGTGCCCCCCGACGAGTTCCGCGCGATCCTCACGGGGCTGCACGCGGCGGGCCTCATCGTGCCGCCGGATGCTCCGGCCTTTTCCCGCGTCATCGTCGAGAAGCCGTTTGGCCGCAGCCTGGTGACCGCGCACGAACTGAACACGCTCGTGGGCAGCGTGCTCGACGAATCGCAGACGTTCCGCATCGACCACTACCTCGGCAAGGAGACGGTGCAGAACATCATGGTGTTCCGGTTCGCGAACAGCATGTTCGAGCCGCTGTGGAACCGGAAGTACGTCGATCACGTGCAGATCACGGCGGCGGAGACCGTGGGCGTCGGCACGCGCGGGCGCTTCTACGAATCCACGGGCGTACTGCGCGACATCGTGCAGAACCACCTGCTCGAGGTGCTGACGCTCTGTGCGATGGAGCCGCCCAACAGCGGCCACGCGGACGATGTGCGCGGCGAGAAGCTGAAGGTCCTGCAGGCCCTGCGGCAGCCGTGGTCGGACACCGTGCCGCTCGACGTCGTGCTGGGCCAGTACGACGGCTACCGCGCCGAACCCGACGTGGCGGTGGATTCGCGCACTCCCACCTTCGCGGCGATGCGCGTGTTCGTGGACAACTGGCGCTGGCAGGGTGTGCCGTTCTACCTGCGCGCGGGCAAGCGCATGAAGAAGCGCGTCACCGAGGTGTCGTTCCACATGCAGCCGATCCCGCTTTCGCTCTTCGGCGACGGCAACCTGTGCGAGCACGTCGAGCCCAACGTGCTCACGCTGCGCATCCAGCCTGAGGAGGGCATCCAGCTGTCGTTCTCCTCGAAGCTCCCGGGACACGACTTCACGGTCGCGCCCGTGGTGATGGATATGAAGTACGTGGAGTCCTTCGGCGGGGAGCCGCCGGAGGCGTACGAGCGGTTGCTGCTGGACGCGATGCGCGGCGACGCGACGCTGTTCTCGAGGCGCGATGCGGTCGAGACGTCGTGGAGCTGGATCCAGCCCATCCTGGACTACTGCGAGGCGAATCCGGCCGCGCTTCCGACCTACGGCGCCGACTCGTGGGGACCCGCCGCGGCCGACCGGCTCGTGCAGCACGACCGCCGGCAGTGGCGCAACCCGTGAGCGGTGCATTGCGCGTCATGGCCGACACCGGCGGGATCGCCGTCGCGGCGGCGCAGGTCGTCGCGGCCCACGCCGCGCGCGCGCTGGCCGCCCGCGGCGCGTTCCGCTTAGCGGTTCCCGGCGGACGCTCGCCCCGGGGCATGCTCGCCGCGCTCGCCGCGCCGCCCCATCGCGACGAGCTGGACTGGTCGCGCGTGACGGTGCTGTTCGCGGACGAGCGCGCGCTGCCGCCGGGTGATCCCGAGAGCAACTACCGGCTGGTGCGCGAGACGCTGCTCGAGCCGCTCGGAGAGCGCGCACCCGGCGTCGTGCGCATGGCGGCGGACGGGGCGGACCTCGAGAGCGCGGCGCGCGAGTACGAGGCCGGGCTGGTCGAACCGCTCGACCTGCTCGTACTCGGGGTCGGCGAGGACGGCCATGTCGCGTCGCTGTTCCCGGGTTCGCCGCTCCTCGCCGAACGCGTACGCCGCGTCGCGGTCGTGATGGACAGTCCCAGGCCGCCCGCGCGCCGGCTCACGCTCACGCCACGCGCAATTGGCGAGGCGCGCGCGCTGCTCGTGCTGGCCGGCGGCGCGGGCAAGGCGGACGCCGTCGCCTCCGCGCTCGCACCGGGCGCGGATCCGCGGCGCGTTCCCGCGGCGCTCGCACGGGCGGGGGAGTGGCTGGTGGATCGCGAGGCCGCGGCGGGGTTGAACCCGGAGGAGTGGTGAAACGCAGGCCGGGAGCACGGGCCCGGACGATTCACGAGCCCGCCGCCTGCGAGCGCGATCTGCGTGTCATCCGGACCCACCTTCGGTGGGTACCCCGAAGCTCGACCGGCCGCTGTCCTCATCGTGTGGACAACGAGGTTCCGGCGCGGCCGGCAGATCTTCTTGCGGCGGAGGCGCCTCTCGCACTCTCGGCTGGCGGTTCATGAATGATCCGGGCTAGTGTTCATTGCGGTATGGATAGCGATGCAGCGCGTCATCGCTCGACACCATTCCGGTCACGCTCACGGTTCGTACCCACGTGCGACCCCTTCGTGCAGGTGTGCGCGTGGCCGAACGCTACTTTGGGATGCTTACCCAACTGTGAACGAACTTGCATCGCGCCGATACGCCGTGCGCGTGCTCTGCACACTGCTGGTGCTCACCTCGTGGACCGCTGCCGCTCGTGCGGCGGACTGGCCGGTGCCGGGCGCGCGACCGAAGATCGGGCTCGTCCTGAGCGGTGGCGGGGCGCGTGGCGCCGCGCACATCGGTGTGCTCAAGGTGCTCGAGGCGCATCGCATCCCCATCGACTACATCGCCGCAACGAGCATGGGAGCGCTTGTGGGCGGGCTCTACGCCTCCGGCATGACGCCCGCGCAGCTCGACAGCGTGATCGTCACCACCGATTGGATGGAGACGCTCGCCGACAACATCCCGCGCGGCGATCGCTCGTTCCGGCGCAAGCGCGACGACGACCTCTGGCTCGTGAAGCACAAGCCGGGCCTGCGCGGCGGCCAGCTCCTGTTCCCGCCGGGCCTCCTCGACGCCCACCGCGTCGACCTGCTGCTCAAGCGGCTCTCGCTGTGCGTCACGACGGTGCGCGACTTTGATCGGCTCAGCATTCCCTATCGCGCCGTGGCGGCCGACATCGTGACCGGTGACCGGGTCGTGCTCGATCACGGCGACCTCGCGCTGGCGATGCGTGCGAGCATGGCGATCCCGGCTGCGTTCGCACCGCGCGAGATCGACGGCCGCCTGCTCGTGGACGGCGGCATTGTCGACAACCTGCCAATCGATCTCGTGCGGCAAATGGGCGCCGACATCGTGATCGCCGTGGACATCGGCACACCTCCGTCGGGACGCGAGCACCTGTACTCGGTCCCGGCGATCGCCGCCCAGCTCACCACGATCGCCGGCGACCGCAACCGCAACCGCCAGGTCGCGACGCTCGGTCCGCACGACATCCTGATGCTGCCGGACCTGGGCACGATCACGACGGCGTCGTTTGGCCGCGCGGCCGAGGCGATCCCGATCGGCGAGCGCTCGGCTGACTCCGCGCTCACCCGACTCGCGCCGCTCGCGCTCTCGCCGGCGGACTACGAGGCCTATCAGGCCGCCCGCGCCGCTCGCGCGGCCGCGCGCGGAATTCCGCGGATCGACTCGGTGCGCATCGTCAATCGGTCGCGCGTCGCCGACGGCGTGATCGCCAACCGGGTGCCGACGACGACCGGCGTGCCGCTCGACTGGGCCCGCATGGAGGCGGGCCTGGACCGGATCTACGGGCTCGAACTGTTCGAGTCCGTCTACTACGACGTCGTGCCCACGCCGTCGGGCAACACGCTGTGCGTCACGGTGCGCGAGCGCGCGTGGGGCCCTGACTACGTTCAGGCCGGCGTGAGCGTGCTCGAGGACTTCGAGCACCCGAACTTCAACGTCGCGCTCGCCTACAGCCGAACCGCGGTCGATCGGCTGAACGGCGAGTGGCGGACCGGCGTGCAGATCGGACAGGAGCCGGCGGGCTGGACCGAACTCTTCCAGCCGCTCGATCACGGGCTCAAGACGTTCGTCGACGTCCAGCCGCTGGCGGGCGAGCGCAACGTCAACGTCTTCGACGCGACGGGTCACAAGGTGGCGGAGCTGGTCATGCGGCGCTACGGGGCGACGCTCGCCGCGGGGCGCGAGTTCGGCACGTGGAGCGAGCTGCGGGCCGGTGTCCTGCGCGAGGGCGGAAGAACCGACGTCACGCTCGGGGAGCCCGCGCTGCCCCTGGGCCGCTACGACACCGGCGAAGCGTTCGGGCAGTTCTGGATCGACAAGCTCGACGAGCTGCCGTTCCCGCACCGCGGCGCCAGCTTGCGGGCGCGTTACGCGGCCGGCCTGACGGACCTCGGCTCGGGATCGCGGTACGAGCAGTGGGACGTCGAGGCGACCGCGGCCGCCACGCGAGGCGAGCTGACGGGCAGCATCGGCGGACTGTTCGGCACCACGTTGCACAGCAACGCCCCGCTCGAGCGCATGTTCTGCCTCGGCGGGCTGGGCCAGCTCTCCGGTCTCCAGCAGGACGAGCGCTTCGGACAGCATGCGCTGCTGCTGCGCGGCATGGCGTACGCGCGGCTTGGGGACTTCCCGCTCGCACCCGTTTACGCCGGCTGCTCGGTCGAGTACGGCGACGTGTTCCAGGAGCGCCCGGCAATTGGTTTGGCCGACGCCACCGCGGCCGGCAGCGTGTTCTTCGGGCTCGAGACGCTGTTCGGGCCGCTGTGCGTGGCGTTCGGCCGTGCCGACGGCGGGCGCAACAACTGCTACTTCACGCTCGGCCAGCCGCTCGGGGGCCACAGACCGGGGTTCCGCGTTCACTGAACCATGTCGGCGCCCTGCTCCTGGCCGCGGCCGGCACCGCCGGCTCCGGTTCGTGCAGCGTGACGCGGTTTCGCGACGAGTGAGCACGCAAGGCGTCTGAGGAGGCCGCCTCAAGAAGCGATTACGCTGGTAATGGTGCTGGGGTCAGCCCGGACAGAATCATGTCGCAGCGGCACCCGACGAGACGCCCCCGCAGCGACGTGCCGGGGGTGTGCTAAAGTCCCCCGCCGCCCGCAGTCCACCGCCGACCCACGGGATCCCATGTTCGAGAACCTCGCCGACCGCTTCCAGGGCATCCTGCGCAATCTCACGGGCCAGGCGCGCATCACGCCCGACAACATCCGCGAGTCCATGCGCGAGGTTCGCCGCGCGCTGCTCGAGGCGGACGTGCCGATCGCCGTCGCCAAGGACTTCGTCGCCCGCGTCGAGGAGCGCGCGCTGGGCGAGGAGGTGCTCAAGAACCTCAAGCCCGGCCAGCAGGTGGTGGGCATCGTGCGCGAGGAGCTGGAGCGGCTGCTCGGCAACACGCCGGTCACGATCGCCGGCTCGCAGCACCTGCCGACCGTCATCCTGCTCGCGGGCCTGCAGGGCTCGGGCAAGACGACGTTCGCGGGCAAGCTGGCGCTGTGGCTGAAGGCCCGCAACAAGCGCACGCTGCTCGCCTCCGCCGACGTCTACCGGCCCGCGGCGATCGACCAGCTCGAGCGCGTTGCGACCCAGGCCGGCGCGGGTTTCTTCCGCGCGCCCGACGGCACCGCCCCGCGCGACATCGCGACCGCGGCGCTCGACGATGCGCGCAAGCGCGGCTTCGACTTCTTCATCCTCGACACCGCGGGCCGGCTGCACATCGACGAGCCGCTCATGAGCGAGCTGTCCGAGCTCAAGCGGGCCGTGCGCGCACACACCGTGCTGCTGGTCGTGGACGGCATGATCGGCCAGGAATCCGTGCGCGTCGGGCAGGCGTTTGCGGAGCAGGTCGGCGTGGATGGCCTCGTGCTCACCAAGATGGACGGCGACGCGCGCGGCGGCGCGGCGCTCAGCCTGCGCCACGTCACGGGCAAGCCGATCCTGTTCCTCGGCGTCGGCGAGAAGCTCGAGGGCCTCGAGGTCTTCGACGCGGGCCGGCTCGCGGGGCGCATCCTGGGCATGGGCGACGTCATCGGCCTCGTGGAGAAGGCGCAGGCCGCGGTCTCCGAGCAGGACGCCACGCGCATGGCCGAGCGCATGCGCAAGAACGACTTCACGCTCGAGGACTTCCTCGAGCAGCTCAAGTCGGTGCGCAAGATGGGACCGCTCGAGGACGTGCTCAAGATGCTGCCCGGCGTGCCCAAGGACGCGATCGCCAAAATGGGGCCGCAGAAGGACACCATGAAGCACTACGAGGCGATCCTGCTGTCCATGACGCTCAAGGAGCGGCGCAGTCCGCGGTTGCTCGACGGCAGCCGCCGCAAGCGCATCGCCGCGGGCAGCGGCAGGACGGTGCCCGAGGTGAACCGGTTGCTGAAGGACTTCGAGCAGGCGCGCCTGATGATGAAGGCGTTCAAGAAGGGCCCGCGCGGGATCGCGGGCCTGAAGGGGCGCATGCGCTGACGCTCGCGCACGGCGTTCGGCGTCCTGTCGCCCGCCGCCGCCTGTGGTGAGCGCGGAAGCCGGGCGCGGCGGATGACACGCCGATCGCGCTCGCAGGCGGCGGGCTACTGCCTCCAGCCGAGCCGGATCACTTCGAAGTCGTCGGCGCTCAGGCTGGCGAATGCGGGATTGAGCGCGTCGTTGTTCCAGCGCGCGTCCATGGTGCCGGACACGTACATGTCGGAGCCGTTGTCGGCCACGATGAGCCCGTGCGTCTGCATGGCGCGGAAGATCCGCCGGACCTCGGGCGCGTAGCCCGACAGGTCCTTGGACGCCTTGAGCCGCAAACGCGCACCCATCGGCAACGCGCCCGTCGTGCCGCCCGCGGCGTGCGATGCCGGGTACACGCAGCCGTTCGTGGCCCGCAGCGTGACGCGGAAGGCGTGCGTGATGGGCGCGCCGACCTCGTCGTAGCGCACCAGCCCGGGCAGGATGGCGAGGCCCGCGGCGTCGGCCGAGGTCGACGCGTCGGTCCGCCGCGCGTTCGAGTCCAGGTCGAACGTCGCGCCCGAGCCCGCGTTCCACCGCCCGGTCGAAGCGTTCCAACTCGTCGCCCACGTCTCGAACAGCAGGTGGCGGTCCCGGTCGACGATCAGCAGGTGCCGGTCGCCGCCCGATCCGCCGCCGGGCAGGGCGCCCTCGATCCAGTTCGCGGCGCTGCGGGCAGCCACCGGGATCGGGTAGCCGGCCGGCCGGCCGGGTCCGCCCGAGTCGCTCTCGGTGCCGTACGGATCGAAGAACACCCTCTCGAGCGCCTGCGAGCACGCGACCACGGCGAACGGAATGCCGAAGGGCGGCGGTCCGAAATCCGGATGCAGGTGGCGCGGTGAGCCCGCGGCGCCGGCGGACGCGCCGTCGATCCACGCCACGTAGCGCGCGGAGCCGGAGTCCACGGGCGCGCTCGCGACATCCTGGTTCCACCAGTTGTCCGCGGGGAAGATCGCGAGGCCCGCAAGCGATCCGAGCAGGACGGCGCCGCTGTCCGAGGCCGTCGGCGTGGTCACCGGAGCGGCGAGGCGGGACGTGCTCCCGTGTCCGCAACCTGCGGCCGCGAGGGTCGCCGCCAGCACCATGACAAGTCGCAATCGCATACGTTCCTCCCGCGGGTCTCTCCGCTCCCTGAGCACGCATCGGGCCGCGATGCGATCGCCGCCAGGCCACTGTCCTGCGTGCCGCCGCGGAATCCCGGCTGCCGGGCCCATGCGCATTGCACTCGGGCGGCCTGGGGCGTGCAATGCGTGGCGCTGGTGGTCCGGCCGGCAAGACGCCCGCGGCCACGCCCGAACTTCCGAGCGTGGCCGCGGGCGGCACCGCAATCGTTCGCCCTACTTCAACACCGCCACGCGCGTCACGCGTACCTGCGTGCCCTGTGCGAGGCGCACCAGGTAGAGCCCCGGCGCCAGGTGCCGCCCCGCGGAGAGGTCCAGCGTGTGCCGGCCCGCTCCCAGCGAGCCGGCCTCGCGCACCACCATCCGGCGGCCGCTCACGTCCAGCAGCTCGAGCCTCGCCGGCTCACTGGTCGGCAACGTGAACGTCACGCTCAGCGCTTCCCCTCGTGACGGGTTCGGGCGCACGCCCTCGAGCGCGAACGCGAGCGCCGCGCCGCCCGTCACGTCCAGCGTGCCGCTTGGCAGCAGCGTCGCCGCAGGTCCCTCGTTCCCGTGGATGTCCACAGCCGCGACCTTGTAGTAGCAGGGCGCCCCGGCGTGGTCCACGTAGCCCGTGTCGGTCTGGGCCACCGCCAGGTTGCCGGGGCCCGGCACGAAGCCGGAGGTGCTGCCGCGATACAGCCTGAACGTCGCGAAATCGCTCGCGCTGCTCGTGCCCCAGTGGAGCGTGGCGGTGCCCCCGACGTACTGGCCGGTGAAGGGCGCCGGCGCGAGGGGCGCGACGTTGTCCACCGAGTAGCCGCTGTCCGGATCCGAGGACCAGTACAGGCCGGTCGACAACTCCTCCGCCTCCACCATGAAGAGCGTGAGCGGGTTCCAGCCTCCGATCGAGTCGCACGGCGTCGGCGCCGTGTAGCTGTAGCCGGCGTAGCCGTGCGAGATCTGGCTGCCCACGTACTCCCAGTAGTACGTGCTCGCGCCGCTCACCGTGGTTCGCAGCGTGCGGATGTCGGGCGCGACGTGGACGAAGTCCGGCGCGAGCAGGTGGCGCGAGCCGCTCGCCAGTGATTGCGTCGCCAGCGCGCCCGGGATCTGCCGCCAGACCCAGTAGGCGCCGATGGGATCGCTCGGAGTGCGGTCCAGCGGACTCGCGTCCCAGTGTAGCGTCACCTTGCCGCCCTGGTCGTTGGGCACGTCCCGGATGCTGGCAACGGTTGGCGCGAAGGAGGTCGCCATCGGCACGCCCGGCGAGATGGCGCCGAAGAACTTCCCATCCCCGCTGTAGACGGCCGAGAGCACGTGGCCGACGAAGAACGGACCGTACAAGGGGAGCGCAGCCGAGCCGGCGCTGAGCGCAGAGGTGCCGAGCAGCGTGCCGCCATCGAAGAAGCTCACCATACCGGACGGAGCGCCGTAGCCGGGCGAGGGCACCGTGACGGTCGCGGTGAGCGTGAAGGAGGCTCCGGGCAGCGGCGCGCTGGGGTTGGAGGCCAGCGCGATGCGGGTGGGTAGGAGGCCGAGGAGGACCGAGACCGTGTTGGAACTGGAGTTCGCCACCGCCAGGTCGGGCCTGCCGTCGCCACTGACGTCCCCGATCGCCACCGAGTAGGAACCGGACCCGGCGGCGAAGTCGGTCTTCGCCCCGAATCCGCCCGCGCCGTTGCCCAGCAGCACCGAGACCGGGCCGCTCAGGTTCGCCACCGCCAGGTCGGGCCTGCCGTCACCGTTCACGTCCCCGATCGCCACCGAAATGGGACCGGTTCCGGCGACGAAGTCGGTCTTCGCCCCGAATCCGCCGGCGCCGTTGCCCAGCAGCACCGAGATCGTATAGTTGGAGTAGGAACTGTAGTTCGCCACCGCCAGGTCAGGCTTGCCGTCACCGCTCACGTCCCCGATCGCCACCGAGTAGGGATCGAACCCGGTGGCAAAGTCGGTCTTCGCCCCGAATCCTCCGGCGCCGTTGCCCAGCAGCACCGAGACCGTGCTGGCACCACCGTTCGTCACCGCCAGATCGGGCTTGCCGTCGCCGTTCATGTCCCCGATCGCCACCGAGTAGGGACCGGACCCGGTGGCGAAGTCGGTCTTCGCCCCGAATCCGCCTGCGCCGTCGCCCAGCAGCACCGAGACCGTGCTGGAGTTCCCGTTCGCCACCGCCAGGTCGGGCTTGCCGTCACCGCTTACGTCCCCGATCGCCACTGAGAAGGGATTGCCCCCGGTGGCGAAGTCGGTCTTCGCCCCGAATCCTCCGGCGCCGTTGCCCAGCAGCACCGAGACCGTGCTAGAAGTGCGGTTCGC
>CAIXRL010000799.1 GCA_903921835.1 Candidatus Eiseniibacteriota bacterium
CCGTGTCCCTGCTGGGCCACGAGCATCTGGTTCAGCGGCAGGTCGCAGTGGGCGTTGCGGAAGGACTGGAACTCGGGAATGTGGTCGAGCCCGAAGACGATCTCCGGGCACTCCTTCATCACGTCCGCGTAGAAGCTCAGGATCATCGGCATCTCGGAGGCGCTGCCGTAGATCCAGCCCGCGACGTTGTGGGTGAGCTGGAGATCGATGCCGTACGTGCGGATCTTCCCGACCAGCGTGCGGAGGAAGCGGGCGAAGTAGTGGCGCCAGAAGGCATGCCACTCGTAGTAGGCGGCGTAGTGCCGCAGGTCGCGCACGTCTCCCGCGGGCGGGCGGACCACGCCGAAACCGGACCAGCGCTCGCCCGAGAGCCGGTTGTACTCGGCGATCGTTCCGAAGCGCTTGCGGAGGTAGTCGCGGTAGAGCGCGATGACCGCCGGATTGTGGTCCGCCTGCGCCAGCAGCCAGTGCTGCAGTCCGACCTCGTTGTCGACCTGCAGCAAGGCGATCGGGCCGCCCCGCGAGAGCTGGTGCTCCGCGATGATGGGCATCACCTTGTCGTACCAGCGATAGGTGACAGCGAGATTGTCGGGATGCAGGAGCGTCAGGACATCACTCGAGAACGGCTTGCCCTGGTCGTTCCGGCCGAACATGGGCTGCTTCTCGTCGAGGAGCCGCCTGGGGATCCCGTTGCCGTCGTACTCGGCGAGGATGTAGGGCCCGGGCTTGACGATGGCGAACAGCCCCGCCTTCTTCACCTGCGCGAGGAAGCCGACGAAATCCCGGCGCGGGTCCGTCCGACCCGTGAAGTCGAACTTGCCCGGCGCGTACTCGTGCCAGTCCCAGCAGACGTAGGTCGAGACCGTGTTGAGGCCGGCCGCCTTCATCGCCTTCAGGTGACGCGGCCAGTCCGCCGCGGCCACGCGAAAGTAGTGAAGCTCGCCCGAGTAGAGGAAGAACTCGCGTCCGTCGAGGAGAAACGTGCGGGGACCTGCCGTAAGTGTGCTCATGGTGGGCAGACTAGTCGATGGCACCGTGATCGCAAAGGAATCGAGGCGAATCCGGCGTCGCATGGAATGACCGGCAGTCGCCCGCGCGCCGGACGCCCGTCGCGGGACCGCCACGCGGACCACTACGCATGCGCCCAGGTGATGCGAACGGGCCGCGCAGGCGCACCGGACGCGGGATGGATCTTTCCGTGTTCACACACGGACAGTTCGGGTAATCTGCCCTGATCCCCGACACCCTCTGCCGCCCGGGTTCGTTCGATTTCATCGCGCCCCTTTGGTCCCGGCGGCATCGGAAGGGCTGCCCCAGGCCGCCCCTCTGGGCCTCGCTCCCGCAGTGCGTCTTCGCAAGTTGGAGGTGCGGTACGCCGCTGGCCCGGCCGAGAGCCGGAGCCCACGTTCACGACTCTGACCCCTGACGGCCGCATGCCCCTGACTCCCGGCACCAAGCTCGGCCCCTACGATCTCGTCGCGCCCCTCGGCGCGGGCGGCATGGGCGAGGTGTGGCGCGGCCGCGACCCGCGGCTCGGGCGCGACGTGGCGATCAAGGTGCTGCCCGAAGCGTTCGCCGCCGATCCCGAGCGCCTCGCGCGTTTCGAGCGCGAGGCGAGGCTGCTCGCGTCGCTCGACCATCCGAACATCGCGCGCATCCTCGGGCTCGAGGAGCTGGGTGGCGCGCGCGGGCTGGTGCTCGAGCTGGCCGAAGGCGACGATCTCACCGTGAGCCTGGCGCGTGGCGCGCTTGCCGTGGACGAGGCAATCGCGATCGCCCTGCAGATCGCGCGTGCCCTCGAGCATGCGCACGAGCGCGGCATCGTGCATCGTGACTTGAAGCCCGCGAACGTAAAAGTGGGTCCCCACGGCGCCGTGAAGGTGCTGGACTTCGGGCTCGCGCGCGCGTTCGAAGGGGAGGCGGCCGCCAGCGATCCGCGGCTCTCGCAGTCGCCCACGATGACGCGCGACATGACCGTGGCCGGCGTCATCCTGGGCACGGCCGCGTACATGAGCCCCGAGCAGGCGCGCGGCCGCCCGGCCGACCGCCGCGCGGATATCTGGTCCTTCGGCGTGGTGCTCTACGAGATGCTCACGGGCACGCGGCCGTTCGGCGGCGAGACCGTGTCCGAGCTGCTCGCGTCGGTCATCAAGGACCCCGTGGATTTCGCCGCACTGCCTCCCGCGCTGCCGCCGCACGTGCGCGCGCTCGTCGAGCGCTGTCTCACGCGCGATCCGGCCGAGCGCCTGCGTGACATCGGCGAGGCGCGCATCGTGCTGTCGCCTGCGGGCACGGCTTCTTCGCTCTCGATGAACGGCATGGCAGCGCCCGCAGCCGCGGCGGTGCCGGCGAGGCGCGGTGTCCCTGTGCCGGTCGCGGCGGGCCTCGCGCTCGCGCTCGCCGTGCTCGCCGGTGCGGCGGTCTGGTTCGTCGTGCGCGGCAACCGGAGCGCCACCGCAGGGGAGACCACCCGGCTCGAGATCCTCGCCGAGAACCTGAGCGCCGCCTGGGACGTCGCGCCGAGAATCTCCCCCGACGGCCGCCGCGTCGCGTACTGCGCGGACAAGCAGCTCTGGGTGCGTGACCTTGACGTGGTCGAGCCGCGCCGCGTCGCGGTGCTCGCGGACGATGCCGGCACCTGCTGGTCGCCGGATTCGCGCTCGATCGCCTACGTTGACCGCAGGCGGCTCTGGAAGCTCTCGGCCGACGGTGGCGATGCGGTCGCGCTCTGCGACGTGCCCGCATCGGGGCGGGTCATTGGGCTGGCGTGGTCGGTGCGTGGACAGGTCGCGTTTTCAGTCTGGCGGGACGGTATCTGGGCCGTGGCGGAGAATGGCGGCGAGCCAAGGCTCTTCCTGCCACGCGACAGCACGAAGGTCGTGGACTACCACGAGCCGGCGTGGCTCCCGAACGGCGACCTGATCTACGTGACGCACGGGTCCCCGCGCCAGCGTGTCCACGGTTCGGGCCTCCAGGCCTGCGTCTTCGATGGCAAGCGGACTCACGAGATCGGCGCCGAGACGGAGGGCGAGATGCTCAGTCCTGCCTTTGATGGCGCCGGCCACCTGCTCTTCCTGCGCCGCGGTGCCAACGAGGGCCTGTGGGGGGAGAGCTACGATCTGGCGACGCGCAAGACGTCCGGCGCCCCGTTTGCACTGGAGAGCGGCGCGACGTCGTTCAGCGTTTCGTCGGCAGGCTCCTACGTGTTCACCCGCTCGAGCGCGAGCGCCGACGAACAGGAGTTCTACTGGCTCGATCTTGCCGGGCGCGCGGGGTTGCCGCTGGGCAAGCCTCATCGCGGCCTGCGCAACCCCGTGCTCTCGCCCGACGGCAACCGCCTGCTCTTCCAGGCAGCCGAATCGTCCACGCACATCTGGGTGAGCGACCTGCGCACCGGCACCGAGACCAAGCTGACGTTCGGCGACGACAATGAGAGCCGTCCCGCGTGGTACCCGAACTCGTCGCGATTGCTCTACGTGCACTCGCTCACCCTGCAGGGCAGTGCCGTTGCGATGAACGCCGACGGCTCCGGAGGCTCTCAGCCGATCGTCGCCAGGGCGGCCGGACTCGCATCGGTTCTGCGGATCACGTCTTCGCCCGACGGCCGCCGGTTCATCGCCCTATTCGATCGCGACGGCAGTGGCGTGCTGCGCATCGCGGACGCGAATCCGGACGGGACGCCGGGCGAGTTTCGTCCGCTGTTCGCGAACGGCGCCGACCCCGACGTGAAGGAAGCCGAGATCTCGCCGGACGGCAGCCTGCTCGCGTACTCAGTCGAAGGCGCCGAACGGCGCACGCTGTTCGTGACGCGCTTCCCGGGCGGCGCCGGGCAATGGCAGGTGTCGGCTGAAGGCGGGCGCTTCGCGGCGTGGGCGCACGACACGGGCGAGCTCTTCTACCTCGAGGAGAGCGACGCCGGTGTGCGCGCGCTCACCACCGTGGCGATGCGAGCGGGGCAGGATCCTCCGGTGGGCGAGCGCACGAAGATCCTCGACGTGTCGGGCGCTCTCTCGGCCGCGCTGCAGAACGGCTACGACGTCTCTCATGACGGCAGGCGCCTGCTGCTCAACCGGCGCTCCGGCGGCGCGACCCTGCCAGACCGCCGGATCATTCTCGTCCAGAACTGGCGGCGCCCCGAGGTGTCGGCCCCGGAGAAGCGCCTTTGAGCCTTGTCGCCGGAACGAAGCTCGGCCCCTACGAGATCGTCGCGCCGCTCGGCGCGGGCGGCATGGGCGAGGTGTATCGCGCGCGCGATTCGCGGCTCGGGCGCGACGTGGTGATCAAGGTGCTGCCCGCCGCGTTCGCGCTGGATCCCGAGCGCATCGCGCGCTTCGAGCGCGAGGCCAAGCTGCTCGCTTCACTCAACCACCCCCGCATCGGCGCGCTGTACGGGCTCGAGGAGTCCGATGGCCGGCGCGTGCTCGTGCTCGAGCTGGTCGCGGGCGAATCGCTGGCCGAGCGGCTCCGCCGCGGCGCGCTGCCGCTGGACGAGGCGCTGCCGATCGCCTGCCAGGTGGCGAGCGCGCTCGAGGCCGCGCACGAGAGCGGCGTGGTGCACCGCGACCTCAAGCCCGGCAACGTCATGCTGCGGCCCGACGGCACCGTGAAGGTGCTCGATTTCGGGCTGGCGAAGGGCGGCGCAACCGACCCCTCGTCCTCCGACCCGCAACTGTCCGCCTCGCCCACCATGACATATGCGAACACCCAGGCGGGCGTCATTCTGGGAACTGCGGCCTACATGAGCCCCGAGCAGGCGCGCGGCCGCGCGGTGGACCGCCGCAGCGACATCTGGTCGTTCGGCTGCCTGCTGTTCGAGCTGCTCACGGGCCGGCAGGTGTTCTCGGGGGAGACCGTCTCGGACACGCTCGCGTCCATCCTCAAGAGCGAGCCGGACTGGGGCGCGCTGCCGCCGCACACGCCGCGGCGCGTGAGCGACCTGGTGCGCCGCTGCCTGCGCAAGGATGCCGCCTCGCGGCTTCGCGACGCCGGCGACGCGCGCATCGAACTCGAGGAGGTCATCGCCACGCCTGACGGCGCCGAGGTTGCGAACGGCGCGCAGGCTCGCGCTCTCCGGGGCGCGCCGGGCCGCGGCGTGCTCGTGGCGCTGGGCGCTGCGACCGTGCTGGCGATCGCGTTCGCGGGCTGGACGCTGTGGCGCGGAGCCGGCTCCGGCGCGGGCACACCGCTGCGCTTCGCCATCCAGTCGCCCGCGGGCGTGTCGCCGGTCAACTCGCCGGAGGCGTTCGCCATTGCGCCCGACGGCAGCGCGGTCGCGTTCGTGGGCCAGGATTCCTCGGGCACGGCCTCCGTGTGGCTGCGCCGGCTCGATGCGCTCGTCCCCGAACGCCTGCCGGGCACCGAGAACGCGGTCGGTCTCTTCTGGTCACCCGACAGCCGGCAACTGGCGCTCTTCGCCGACGGCAAGCTCAAGAAGATCGCGATCGCGGGCGGCGTGGTGCGCGTGCTGTGCGATGCATCCGATCCACGCGGCGGCACGTGGGGCAGCCAGGGCACGATCGTGTTCGCGCCCATCGCCCGCGGTCCACTGCATGCCGTGAGCGCCGAGGGCGGCGATCCCGTGGTGGTGGCGGCTCCCGACACGTCGAAGCCGGAAGCCAGCCTGCGCTATCCCGCTTTCCTGCCGGACGGGAAGCACTTCCTGTTCGTCGCGATACCGCGCCTGCAGGGCCAGTACCCCGTCTGGATGGGAGAGCTCGGTTTGAAGACCCGCCGGTTGGTGATGAGGTCGGGCGCAGCCCCCGTGTGGGCCGGATCGGGACACGTCGTCTCCATGCTCGACGACCGCCTCGTTGCTCAGGCTCTCGATCCGGGTAGCGGGGCGGTGAAGGGAAAACCGGTCGACCTCGGCGAGGCGCCGCTCGTGCTCGCTCACGACGGCTGCTACGCCGTGTCGGCATCACTCGACGGCAAGCTGGCCTTCTGCAGCGGATCGCTGGCGAACACGGAGCTCGTGTGGCTGGACCGCGCGGGCCGGCGCGTCGGCACGGTGCCCCTGCCCGCCGGAAGGTGGGAGACGCTCGCGCTCTCTCCCGACGGCGATCGCGTGGCGGTCGGCAGGCGGCTCTCGTCGAGCGAGACGAAGCTGTGGGTCGTGGACGCCGTCACCGGACAGGGCGGTCCGATCGGCTCGGCGAGCGCGCAGGCCTCGATCGTGTGGTCCCCCGACGGGCGCATGCTCGCCTACCAGAACGACGTCGATGGCAACGCCCAGATCTTCGTCCGGCCGGTGGACGGTGGCCCCGAGCGTCGGCTGGTGCCCCCGCCGGCGACGTTCCAGAACCTCTGGTCCTGGTCGCCGGACGGGAAGTCGATCCTCCTCAACCAGCCGAACCCGGGAACGAACTGGGACGTCATGATCGCCCCGGCGGACGGTTCGCATCTGCCGGTGCCGCTGGTGGCGACCGCCGCCATCGAGTTCGGGGGAGTGCTGTCGCCGGACTTGCGCTGGATGCTCTACGGGTCGGACGAGTCCGGCCG
>CAIXRL010000800.1 GCA_903921835.1 Candidatus Eiseniibacteriota bacterium
CGTCGTCAGTCAGGAGAAGGCGATCTCCGCGCTCTCGCGCGCGGTCCGGCGGTCGCGCGCCGGACTCAAGAATCCGAACCGGCCGGTCGGCAGCTTTGTGTTCCTCGGCCCAACCGGCGTCGGCAAGACGGAGCTGGCGCGCGCGCTGGCGGCGTACCTTTTCGACAACCAGGATGCGCTCATCCGCGTCGACATGTCGGAGTACATGGAGAAGTTCTCGGTCTCGCGCCTGGTGGGCGCCCCTCCGGGCTACGTCGGATACGAGGAGGGCGGCCAGCTCACCGAGAAGGTGCGCCGCAAGCCCTACTCGGTCGTGCTGCTCGACGAGGTCGAGAAGGCGCATCCGGACGTCTTCAACGTCCTGCTCCAGGTGCTCGACGACGGCATCCTGACCGACAGTTCGCGCCGCAAGGTCGACTTCAAGAACACGGTCATCATCATGACCTCGAACCTCGGCGGCCGGCAGATCGTGTCGGGCGGCAAGGGGCTCGGCTTCAAGAACGTCGACTCCGCGCAGCAGTTCTCGGCCATCAAGAGCACGGTGCAGGACGAGCTCAAGCGCACGTTCAATCCCGAGTTCCTGAACCGCATCGACGACGTGATCGTGTTCCACGCCCTCACGCGTGACAACATGAAGAGCATCGTCGACATCCTGCTCGCGCAGTTCTCGGGCCGGCTGCGGAGCCAGGAGATCGAACTCGAGATCACGCCGGAGGCCGTGGACCTGCTCATCGACAAGGGCTTCGATCCCGCCCTGGGCGCCCGGCCGCTCAAGCGCGCCATCCAGCGGCTGCTCGAGGACCCGTTCGCGGACTTCATCCTCCGTGGTCAGGTTCCCGCGGGCACCACGGTGAAGGTGCGCCGCGAGGAGGACAAGCTGGAGTTCGACACCACGACGCTCCGAACGCCGGCGCCGACGCCCGAGGTTCCCACGGCCTGAAGCTGCCGGTGACGACGAGCGCCGGAGGTCCTCACGGGCCTCCGGCGCTTCGTCTGGCGCGGGTATCTCATGAATCGCGAGCCGGGAGTGCGGGACGTGCGGCAGAAGCATGAGCCCGACCGGCCGCGCCGGAACCCTGCGGCCCCCACGAAGAGGACGGCGGCCGGCCGGGCTTCGGGCGGATGACGCGCAGATGGCGCTGGCGGCCCCGCGGACTCGTGAACCGTCCGTGCCGGGTGGGGCGGGCAGTCCCGTGATCGGGCGGAACGCCCGGGCGCTCATCGGGGTATGGCGGTGGCCCGGGCGATGTGTGAGACGCGAGCCGGCGGTGCGAGATGTGTGGCCGATGCAAGGCGATCGGCCGGGCTGCGAAGCCGTCGTGTCGGCGGCACGTCGGGGCAGCGGCCCGCCAATCCCGTTGCAGAGGACGCGCATCCCGTGCTTCCGGCTCGCGGACTCGTGAATCGTGCGGGCACGACGGCGGGCCTCGCGCTGGACTTGGGCGCGGAGGTGCGGATAGAGTCGCACGACTCCCTATGGTCCGGTACTGGTCACCCCGTTCGGTTCGCGCGCATGGACGCGACGACGCGGGCGTGGCGACGCGTCCCACCCCGGAGGTGGTCACGCATAAGGAGCACCGAGTGTCCCGATTGTCTCCGAGCAGCACCCTTCGCCCGCTACTCCTGTTCGCAGTCTGCCTGCTGACCGCCGGATTCATCACCGGATTGGCCGCAGGTTCCGCCTCGGCGCAGTTGCCCGCGGGTGCGAGGTCCGGGGGTGACGAAGCCTCCCAGGCGCCTCCGATCGGACGGGTGAAGGTCACCGGCAACGTGTTCACCGACAGCCTCCGCATCCTGCGGACATTCGACGTCGCGCCGGGTTCGCGTTTTTCCGCGGACGCCGTCCGGCGCGGAACGCGCAAGCTCGTGGCGCTCGGCCTGTTCAGCAACGTTCGCGTGCTCCGCGACGAACACGACGATGTGGTCGACCTGACGGTCGAGGTCACCGAGCGTCCGCGGCTGGGGTCCGTGCGCTTCAGCGGCAATCACAAGCGCAACGACGCGGACCTGCAGAAGAAGATCTTCCTGCGCGCAGGGGAGACCTATTCCGTGTCCCTGGTGCAGACGCAGGTGGATTCGCTGCGGCAGTACTACCGTGAGGAAGGATTCCCGCGCACGAAGGTGACGCCCGCGACCGACACGCTCGGGACGCGCAACGAGGTCGGCCTCACCTTCCAGATCGAGGAAGGGGAGAAGTTCCGCATCACCCGCGTCGAGTTCAAAGGTGCGGGAGCGTTCCCCGTCGCCCGGCTGCGCAAGGTGATGAAGACACACCGGAAGGGAGTTTTCGGCGGCGGCGAACTGAAGGACGAGGCGTTCCCCGAGGACCGCGAGAAGCTCGAGGCCTGGTATCACGATCACGGCTATCGCGACATGAGCGTCGAGGACTTCACCACGAAGCCGGGCGAGAAGCCGCAGGCGCTGACGCTGGTCGTGACGATTGCGGAAGGCCGGCCCTACCAGTTCGGCCGGGTGACCTGGTCCGGGAACAGGATCCTGCCCACGCCGGCGCTCGAGAAGCTCTGGGGGAGCCGCCGGGCGGGCCGGTACGACCATTCCCGCATCGAGCAGGCGATGAGCGGCACGTACAGCGAGTATGCGGAGCATGGCTATCTCTACCTGGGGATCGACCCGCGCGAGACCCTCCGGGATTCGCTCGTGGACATCGAGTTCGCGGTGACCGAGGGCGCTCCCGCGTACATCCGGCTCATCACGATCACGGGCAACAGGGGCACGCGCGAGCACGTCATCCGTCGCGAGCTGGACGTGCACGAGGGCGACCTCTTCCGCCGCTCGGCGCTCATGCGCAGTCGCGACGACCTGATGCGGCTTGGACTCTTCGAAGAGGCGAACCCCGATTTCAGCCCCGCGGACAGCAACAACGTGGATCTCGTGTTCAAGGTGAAGGAGAAGCAGGTCGGCACGGCCTCCGCGGGCGCCGGCTACACCGGGACCACGCGACTGACGGGATTCGTCGAGCTCGGGCACAACAACGTGCTCGGGAACGGCCAGCAGCTCGCCCTGCACCTCGAGCGTGGCGCCAACGTGGAGAACTACTCGCTCAGTTTCACCGAGCCGTGGTTCCACGATTCGCCGACTCTGCTCGGGTACTCGGTCTACAGTTCGACCTCGATCCTCAATGAGTTCGACGAACGCCGCCGCGGCGGTTCGGTGCGCATCGGGCGCCCGCTGCCGTGGCCGGACTACGCGCGCGGCTCGGTGTCGTACACGCTGGAGAAGATCCGGATCACCAACGTCCGGGATTCCATCGCGCTCACGGGCGTGACGATCGGCAAGGACGAGCTGACGAGTTCGCTCGAGACGAACTTCAGCCGCAACAGCGCCGATCACCCCATGTACCCCACGCGCGGCACGCGCCTGACGCTGAGCGACGATTTCACGGGCGGCCCGCTGAAGGGGGACATCAACTACCATTCGCACCGCCTCGAGGGGCGGATCTGGCTGCCTTCGATCTCGAAGCGCTTCACGACGATGGCGCGCCTGCGCATCGGGGCCGTGGGGCAGTACCCGTGGGTGACGGGGCCGGTGCCGGACTACGCGCGCTTCCGCCTGGGCGGCGGCAACACGCCGGACCCGCTGCGCGGTTACTCCGACTACATGGTCGTGCCGCTGCAGTTCGTCACGAGAGTGTGGGTCTACGGTTCGCACACGGAAACGGATCCCACCGACGCGACCAAGACGATCAGCGTCCGTGACTCCAGCCAGACGATCCGCCGCTATCCGGGCGGTCGCTACATGGAGCTGTTCACCATGGAGCAGCAGTTCCCGATCGTGAATCCGCTGCACGCCCTGTTCTTCTTCGACGCGGGCAACACGTGGGATTCCGGGCGGGATATCCAGCCCTTCAAGCTCAGGTGCGGCGCCGGTATCGGCTTCCGTATGGAAATCCCGATCCTGGGCAACGTGGGCTTCGATTACGGTTATGGGTTCAACCGGGAAAGACGAGGCAGACTGGCCGGACTCGACGACCGGAACAGGTGGCAGGGTCACTTCCTGCTGGGGAACGTCGGCTTCTAGCCCGGAGTATTCATGAACCGCGAGCCGAGAGTGCGAGATGCGCGTCAGACGCAAGAGGATCGGCCGGCCGCGCCGCAGCCGTGTTGCAGACACGATGAGGACAGCGGCCGGTCGAGCTTCAAGGTACCCACCGGAGGTGGGTCCGGATGGCGCGCAGATCGCGCCCGCAGGCCGCGGGCTCATGAATCATCCGGGCTGGTCTTCCGTCCGGGGGGTAACGTGGCCGTCATGGTCGGGTTCCGTGAGCCCGGGTGGGATGGCATTTGGATTCGCGTGACAGGTCACTTGCGAGGGCTATGAACATGCGTGCGCGTGGAGGCCTCCGGGCGGGCGTGCTGGCGGCGATGCTGGCGGCAGGCGCCTTGTGGGGCGTGGCGCCGGCGAGCGCCGCGGATCATCGATTGGGATACATCGATTCATCGCGCATCTTCCAGGAGTACGCGGACGCAAAGGACGCGCAGCAACGCTTCGACCGGCTGGTGCAGGGCTGGCGCGACGAGGCCTCCGAGAAGGAGAAGGCGGTCGCGGCGCTGCGGCAGGAGGTGCGTGACCAGTCGCCGATTCTCTCCGCGATGAAGCGGCAGGAGAAGGAGACGGCCCTGCAGCGCGCGGTCAATGAATACGAGGCCTTCATCCAGGATGTCTGGGGGACCAGCGGTCGCGCGTCGCAGGAGAACGATCGCGCGACTTCCGAGATCGTTCAGGTGATCCGGGTCGCCGTGGAGAAGGTCGCCGGGACGAAGGGGTTCGAGGTCGTGCTGGACGCCTCGAGCGGCTTCCTCGTGTACGCGGACAAGTCGCTGGACATCACCACCGACGTGATCGCGGAGCTCAACGCGAAGAAGACCGCCGGCTCGCAATAGGGAGAGACCGGGCATGAAGACATGGACGCTCGACGCGCTGGCCGCGGAACTGGGCGGCGTCGTGGTGGGAGCGGGTTCGACGGTGATCGGCGGAGTCGCCGGCATTCGCGAGGCCCGGCAGGGCGACATCACGTTTCTTGCGAACGCGCGCTACGACGGCTAC
>CAIXRL010000801.1 GCA_903921835.1 Candidatus Eiseniibacteriota bacterium
CAACACGGTTCCGGGGTACCCACCGAAGGTGGGTCCGGCCGGCCGATCTTCTTGCTGCTGACGCACATCCCGCACTCTCGGCTGGCGGTTCATGAATACTCCGGGCTAGTGCGCCGCGCCCTTGAAGCTCTCCAGCAGCCGGCGCTCGACCGCCGGCTGCACGTGCACTTGCTCCCACGTGGCGAGCCCCGCTCGGTACATCCACTGCGGCGGGCTCTTGTGTGCGAGCCGCTGTTCGACGGGCGCCCAGGCTGCCTTCGCCGCGGCCGCGTTGCCCGCGCCCTGCTCGATGCCGCCCTGCACGATCCGGGCGAGGTCGCACCACGAGCCCCACGCGATCGCCTGCCGCGCGTGCGCGCGCGCCGGCGCGAGCTTCCCGTCCAGCAGGTCGGCCCACGCGCGCAGCGCCTCGGCGGTCGGGTTGCGCTCGTCGAGCAGGCGTGCCGCGTCCAGCTGCGCGCGCGCCTGCGCCACGCGCCCCGCGCGCAGCAGGTCGCGCGCGTAGGCGCAGCGCAGGTCCGTGATCCCCGTGCGCATGCGCACGGCGTCCTCGTACTGGCGGAAGGCCTCCGCGTCCCGCCCCGCCAGGGCCAGCGCCGCGGCGCGTCCCTGCTGGCCTTCGGGGTTGTCCGACTGGTAGGCGAGGACCGAATCGAACGCGGCGAGCGATGCGTCCGCGTCGCCATCCACCCATGCCAGCTCTCCGAGCTCGAGATCCACGAGGTAGCGATCCTCGGTCCGCACCGCGGCGCGGTCGAGCGCGAGCCGCGTGCGCGAGGCGAGCACGCCCGCGGCCGTATGCCAGCCCGCGTCGCACAGCGCGACGCGCGCCTGCCCGCTCGCCGGGTGCGCCGCGACGGCGCGTGTCGCGAGCGAGCACGCCGCCAGGGGCTCGCCGCCCAGCACCAGCGCGCGGGCGAGCGAGACCATCGCGATCTCGTTGGTCGAGTCGCGCGCGAGCGCCTTGCG
This sequence comes from Candidatus Eiseniibacteriota bacterium, assembly GCA_903921835.1. Classification (GTDB taxonomy): domain Bacteria; phylum Eisenbacteria; class RBG-16-71-46; order RBG-16-71-46; family RBG-16-71-46; genus CAIXRL01. Next base: position 970 of record CAIXRL010000801.1, read on the forward strand.
GTAGAGCGGCAGCGCGTCCGGCACGCGCCCGTTCTCGATGCGGTCGTCGCCGCCCGCGGCCCACGCGATGGGGTACGACGTGCTCACGTCGGTGCGCGCCATGAATCGCTCGACGAGCCGCCGCAGCGCCGGGTCGATGCGGTCCAGACGCTCGCGCACCACCTCGCGCGGGTCGTGGGCGTCGCGCATGGGGGAGTAGAGCGCGTTGGCGCCCTCGGCGAAGTACTCGAACACGCTGCCGCCCGCGTAGCGCGAGAGGTAGCCGTCCTTCGTGCGGTCGTCGCGTTCCTTGGCGAGCCGGTAATGCTCCTGGATGGTGCGCGAGTCGTCGGCCGGCAGCACGGCGTGCACCTGATGCGTCAGCTCGTGCAGCACGGTGTTGTAGCGGTCGAAGATGGTGCGCTCGACGTCCTCGACGCCGCTGACGGTGTGGTAGCCGCCGCAGCCGCGCACGTCGTCCCATAGGCGTGAATCGTAGCTGATGCGCTGATCGCGCAGCGTCCGCTGCGCCGGGCACTCGGACAGCAGCATGTACATGGGCTTGATGAAGTAGGTCGCGCCGCCGTCCACCAGCACGGGCACGAACGCCTTCCACGGCGCCACCGAGAGCGCGACGCGCTTCTGGTGTCGCGGCGAAAGCGCGCGCCAGTTGGCGACGAACCGCTCGATGCCGGGCACGACCGGCATGGGCATGGCCGCGAAGCGCGCCTCGTAGCTGGCGCGGTGCACGTCCACGGCGAAGCGCCGGGCTTCGAGCGCCTTCGCGAGCACGGCGTGCGCGCGGCCGTACTCCGGGCACGCCGCGAGCGCGGCGAAGCAGCCGTCACGCGCCTCGGCGAAGCGCCCGTCCTCGAAGTCGAGCGATGCGAGGCGAATACGCGCGTCGGCCCAGCCGGGATGCGCGGCGACGATCGCGGAGTAGGCCGCCCTCGCCGCCTCGCGCATGCCCGTGCCCAGCAGCGAGTCCGCACGCGCCATGGCGCGCCGGCCGGCGGGGTCGGCGAACGCGACCGGGTAGGCCGCGAAGAGCTGCGTGTAGTTCTTGCGCGCGTAGCCGTTGCCCAGCAGGTAGTGCGCCGCGTCGTCGTAGGGCGCCAGCCGCACCGCCCATTCGGCCGCCGAGATCGACTCGTCGGTGCGCCCGAGCCGGATCAGCGTCTCGGTGAGCGCCATGAGCACCCCGGGCGAGCCGTCGGCTTCCAGCCCCTCGCGCAGCGTTGCCAGCGAGCCGTCCCAGTCGCGACGCTTCTGCTTCACCAGGGCGAGCCCCGTGAGCGCGAGCGCGCGGCGCGCGGAGGTGCTGTCGCCCCACGCCGGCGGCGCCGGTGGCGCGGGCGCGGCGGCCAGCGCGCGGGTGAAGAGCGATTCGGCTCGCGGGTAGTCCAGCATGTCGTAGGCGACGTGGCCGGCAGCGAGCAGGTCCGTGACCCGGCCCGCGTCGTCGCCCCGCGCGAGCGCGGCGCGCGTGAGCGAGTCCACGGCCGCTTCGTCGTCGCACGCGAAACGCCAGGCGTAGTCGAGCGCCCGCTCGCGCGGCAGCAGGCCACCGCGCCCGGAGAGCGTCCCGAGCAGTTCCCGCAGCGAGGCGAAGTCCTGACGCGCGAGCTGGACGCGGCCGCTCGCGGCGCGCAATGCCCGGCCCGCTCCGGCGGCATCGGCGCGCAGCAGGCTGTCCGCGCGGTCGGGCTGGCCGGTCGCGAGCAGCAGGAGGATCGTTTCGGGGTCGGGCGGTACGCGCCCGTTCGCGGCGAGGCGCACGAGCCGCGCGCGATACAGCCGCGCCACGGGTGCGAACAGCCCGGTGTCCGGCAGCGCCACCGCGGGCGCGATCCGCACCGGAAGAACGTGCGCCACCGGCGCGTGCGCGGCGGCAGCGCGAGCGCGAACGGGCGCCAGGAGCAGGAGCGAGGACAGCACGAGCGTGGTGGTGCGTGGCCAGCGGCGGAATCGCGGCATGTGGGACTCCGGGATCGCGAGGGTCCTGTGACGGGTGTGCGGACGCGGCGTCCTGCGCTACGCACGGGCGGGCCGGCGCGACGGAGCGGAGCCGCGACTCGCGCGTGACTGTATCCGATTCAAGCCCCGCGGGTTCAAACCCGGACCCGTCATGAAGTGCCCGACGAGAGTGCAGCCAGGGCGTCCACGTGGGTGTCGGCGCCGACGCCGCGGGGCGCCGGGTGCATCCCCGGCGCCCCGCGTGCGCACCGATGGCCGCAACCGCTCACTCGATCTTGACCACACGGCGCGATTCGACGACTCCGTCCGCAGCGAAACGGACGAAGTAGATCCCTGGCGATACCTGCCGATCGTCCGCGGCCGCGGACCACCGGACCTCGTGCCGCCCGGCCGCCCAGCGCCCGGCCGCCAGCGTGCGCACGCGCGCACCGTGCAGGTCGTAAACCGCCAGTGAGACCTCGCACTCCCGCGCCAGCATGAACGTCAGTTGCGCGTCCCGCTGGAACGGGTTCGGGTACGCGGTCGCGAGTGCAGTGCGGGCAGCCGCGCCCCCGCCGGGCGCGTCCAGCGTCGCGGGGTTGACCCCGAGCGTGTACGAGCCCGCCAGCGCGAGGTCGGCACTGCCCGTCTTCCAGACTGCGACGGCGTAGTAGCCGGAGGCGGGCACGGTGACCACGAGGTGCTCGCCCTCGCCGGCTCCCGCCGTCCACGCAAGTCCGTTGGTGAGCGTGGAGTTCTTTGTGTGGTACGCCCGCGCGCCGTCGTGGATGCTCAACCCCCAGTCGACGGCGCCGCTCGTGTTGGCGAGCGTCAGTTCCCACGTGCCCGCGTCCAGCCAGAACTCGTGCAGCGCCACGATCGCGTCGGCCGCCAGGCTGTAGGGACCGTAGACGCCGTGCGGGTTCGTGCCGCGGAACGCGGACGTCGCGATCTGCGCCGTGTACGGCTGCGTGCCGTCCCCGGCGCGGAGCAGACCGACGTCCAGCGTGCGGAACGCCGTCTGGTTGAAGTTCACGAGGCAGAAGTCGGACTGCCCCGGTCCCCACGTCGAGCGGACGAGGTTGGTGCGGAAGCCCGCCTGCGCACCGGCGGACACTTCGTGGAGCCGCACGTCCACGTCGGACGTGTCGCCCGGCATCACCGCGTACGCGCCCCAGTAGGCCGAGTGCCCCAGGCTGATCCACCGCAGCACGCGCAGCCCGTCGCAGTCGTACCAGATGCCGTAGGGCGAGTCCGTCAGCTCGTCCCAGCCGCCCGTGGGATCGGGAGGCGCGGAGCGCGTGAGCGTCGCGGCCGTGTTCAGCAGCGCCGGGCCCCAGACCCACTGCTCGCCCCAGCCGTTGTTGGTCTCGCTGAACTCCTCGATCGTGTTCTGCGGATCCACGCGCAGGCTGAGCGTGTGGCGGCCGCCGGAGAGGGTCTTCGCCGACGTGCCGTTGTAGGCCGTGGCAAACAGCGGGTTCGGCGGCGTGATGGTCATGCCCCACTTCGGCACGCCGTCGAGGCAGATGTGGTTGTACAGGGTGGACGACACGTCGCCGTGGCTGGCGTTCCACACGGCGAAGTTCATGTAGGTGGACGCCGCGTCGCCGTATAGCGTGTCGGGCAGCGACACGATCGTCGGCGTGCCGTCGGCCGCCGGGTGCGGCACGAGCGGCGAGTACCACCGGGTGACCTTCCACGGCGCGAAGTCGGGGGGCGTCCGGCCGAACTCGAGCGTGATCGAGAGCGCGGCGGTGCCGTCCTTCGGATCGCGGTAGACCGCGAGGCCGTAGGAGCCGCTCTTGTCCACGTGCACGTCGAGCCTGGCGGGACCGGTGGCCGTGGACGCGGTGTCCAGCGCGGTCTCGTCGGCCAGCCCTGCCGCCTGCAGGTCGGTGTCGTACCACGCGAGGTAGACCGGCCCGCTGCCGGAGCGGATGGTCACCTTCGCCGAGTACCAGCCGGTGTCGGCAACCGCCGGATCGAACTCGCGCAGCCGCAGCATCTCGCCCGCGGGGAAGCTGATCGAGACCGAGTCGCCGTCGTTGACGTTCGAGGCGCTGACCAGCTTGCTGTAGTAGGTGCCCGTTCCGCCCGAGGTGTTGAGCACACCCACGTCCCACTGCGCCACGGCGGAGGTGTTGAGGCGGTTGTACAGCACGGCCTCGAGGCAGCCCGCGGCCCGCCGCGAGTAGGCTTTGAAGTAGCCCGCGAACCCGGTGTCGGCGGCCGCCGTGGGGAAGTGCAGGCGGCAGTCGTAGTCGTCGGCCGGGTCATCCACGCGGACCCACATCGCGCGCCAGTACGAGCCCGAGCCGTTGGCCACCCGGAACCCGTCGCAGTTGAAGGTCTTCGTCTGCCCGGCCTCGATGTCGTCCCAGCCG
>CAIXRL010000802.1 GCA_903921835.1 Candidatus Eiseniibacteriota bacterium
GACCTGGGCGCGGTTGCATGAGGAGTTGCCTCCGATGGGCGACGAGAGCTTGGACCGGCGCACGCTGAACGACGACTACCAGCAGCTCTTCGTCCACATCGTCCTCTCGCACGTGGAGTACCGTCTGCAGCGCCTGCGAGAGGGCCTCCAGCCCGAGCCGCTGCGACTCCTGCTGCTGGGCACCGCCGGCTCCGGGAAGACGCGCGCGGTGAGGACACTGCTGCAGGAGCTGCTGCGACTCCTGGCGCGGGTCGACCTGCCTGCGGACGTCCACCCCGCCACGTTCGCAAGGGTCGCCGCTCCCACGGGCAGCGCCGCCTTCAACATTGGCTTCCACGCCACGACGATTCACCGGCTGATCCACTGGTTCCGCCCCTCCTACTTCGCCGAGCTCCAGGGCGATGTCGAGCTGAATCGCCTGCAGAAGTACCTCGAGCACATGCAGCTGCTCCTGCTCGACGAGATCAGCATGGTCGGGCGGCAGATGATGGGCCGGATCGACTCGCGCCTGCGCCAGGCGAAGGCGACGCGCAACCCGGCAGGCTACGATCTGGGGGGCGTGTCCTGCGTCGGCGTCGGCGACCCCGCACAGTGCGAGGCCATCCGCGACCAGCAGCTCTACGACGTCGCCCAGCACAAGCAGACGACCGCGAACGCCGACTGGGGACCGGTGCGGTTGAGCAACGTGGGACTCCGCGTGTACGCCGACTTCGACGAGGTCGTCGTGCTGACGACCTGCCACCGCCTCACGCGGATCGAGGACCTGCGTACGCCGGAGGACGTCGCGTTCAACGAGCGCGCGGAGCGCTTCGTGCAGGTGTTGCGGCGGCTCCGCGACTTGGAGTGGACGTGCGAGGACTACTTCTGGCTGTGTCGGCGGAAGACTAGCCAGCTCGCCTTCCCCGAGCGCGCCCGCTTCGCCGATGCGCCGCTGCTCATGGACTTCCGCCGCGCCACTGAGGACAATCCCGAGGAGAACTGCGAGTACTACAACCGCGGGCGCCTGCGACGCGTGGCGCGGCAGGGTCACGTGCCCCTGGTGCGCTTCGCCGCGCGACACGAGGGCGTCTCGGAGCGCGAGGGCGCAGAGCTGGATGCCGACGAGTTCAACGGCCTCGTCGCCGAGCTCGAGCTGGCGGAGGGCGCCCGCGTGATCCTCACGCACAACCTCGCCGTCGAGCACGGGCTCATGAACGGGACGCAGGGCGTCGTGCGACAGATCGTCTACGCGCCCGGGTGCGACCCGACGAGCGAGGACCCCGCGCGACGCCTGCCCGAGACCGTGGTGGTCGAGTTCCCGGAGTACGCGGGGCCGCGCTTCTACGACGACCGCGAGGGCGAGGCGCGGCACGCGTGGATCCCGCTGTTGCCGCGCACGCGCGAGGCCGAGCGCCACCCCGGCGTGTCCCGTACGCAGTTTCCCCTGGTGCTCGGCTGGGCGATCACCCCCTGGAAGGCGCAGGGCATGACGCTGGACCGCGTGATCGTGCACCTCACCAAGGCCGCGGCGTCCCCCGGCGTGGCCTTCGTCGCCCTGTCTCGCATGCGGCATCCCGACCACCTCATGCTCGACGACAGCTTCCCGGACATGTCGACCATCATGAAGCAGGCCGCGCGGCCGGCGTTCCAACAGCGACAGCGCTGGGAGCGCCTGGCGCGCGTGCGCTTCTCGCGGACGGTGCGCCGCCACATGCGCGATCCCGCATGGTTCCCACTGGAGGCGCTCTGGACGGCCTCGGACAGCGACGTCGCGGACCGCCTCGTCGCGCACGCACAGCGCCACCCGGACGTCGAGGACTCGGCCGCCTTCCTCGCATCCGCGCGGGCGAGCCTGACCGACGTGCCCGAGGAGCAGTTGCTCTTCGGGCACGTCGGTCAGGCTCGCCCGCGCGGACGCGAGGGAGGCGGCCGAGTCCTCGACGTCCGTGTGGCGCTGTGCGTGCGCGACGAGGCGGTCCGCGACGTAGCTGTCCGAGGCCGTCC
>CAIXRL010000803.1 GCA_903921835.1 Candidatus Eiseniibacteriota bacterium
GTCTATCGCGGCCTGTCAGCCCTGGGGACTTGATGCCCCCTACCCCGCTCATACGAACAGCTCGTCGTCGGGCGCGGCCGGCACATGCACCCGACCGTTGCCGCTCACCTTCCCCGGGCACGGGCTGAACCGATGCTTGACCCGCCCGTCCGGCAGCGCCTGGTAGGGGTTCCCGTCGGTCGCCTCGCCCCCGCATCGGACGCATCCCGTCGTCTCTCCGGTCGCCTTTGCGACCGCTCGTCCCGCGCGCGGAAGAACGGTAGGAACGGACGGACGGACGGACGGACGGACGGACGGACGGACGGGTTCAGCGTCGGTCAACGGTTGCTTCACCTTCGCTTCACCGTCGCTCGTGCTTGTGGCGCGTGCTCTCCCCGATGCAAGGCCCCCAAGTCGTCCCGACTCGCGACGGATTTCGCGCCTGTTTTGAGCCGCTCCGAACCATTCTGTCCAGCTTGCGACTGGCAATCGGCCCCCGCGATCGAGCAGCTTCACTGCCATCAGGGCCTCGAGAACGTCGGCGTCGACACTCGCCCACAGCGGGCATGCCTGTGTCACCGTCACTCGGCCGCCTTGTCGCCACGATGCCAGGACCGTCGCCTGGTGGAGCACGACGGCACGGGCCATCTGGTCCGGGTCGTGGAGTCGCTGCCACAGGTCGCGGAGCTTCGCGTCCTCGAAGTAGCCGCTGTCCACGTCGGCAACGGCAAAGCCGTCGTCTCGGCTCATGCCGTGCGCTCCAGCCCCAGCGTGCCCGTCCACGCCTCGCGCGCGATCAGGCGGTACTCGGCAGTGCAGCCGTGGCGTGTCTTCGTTTCGATCGCGTACCCGAGCTGGCGCAGCTCGTACACTCTCGCCCCTGCCCTGTAGATGCCGAGGTCGCGGTCGATCGAGATTGCCGACACAGGCCCGGGGAAGGCGGCCTGCAACGCGGTCAACACAGCCTCGGTCTGGGGCTTCATCACGACACTCCCCATGCACCGCGCGCGACGCGGACCACGTTCGCCCGGCTGCGTGCGATCCCTGCCCGTGCGTTCGCCGCGCGCTCCGCGCCCGTCAGTCCCGCCTGGTGCTCGGCGTATTGCCCGGCAACGCGCTCGGGCGTAGGTCCCTCGAACCGCGCGCCACAGGTGCAGCGGACGTCGAACGGGCGCGTAACGAAGTGGATGTCCGCGATCAGGTGTCCGCTCATGCCGCCGCCTTCCTCTCCCTGCTCCGCTCGCGCTGACACGCGCGGCAGATGTAGTCGTGACCACCGCCGCGCCGCCCAAACGCATCAATCGGACGGAACGTCTGGCACCGCCAGCACCGGCGCTCGGCCGGCTCCGCACGGGGGACACGCGTCACGCTGCGCACGGCCGCCTCGAGAGCCTCGACGCGCTTCTGCAACCGCTCGAGCTGGCCACGCTGCGCGAGCAGGCCCGAGGTCAGGTGCGCCACGGCAACGCTCCAGTCGGGCAGGGGCGTCATCGGGATCGGCGGGGGGAAGTGGCCCGCTCTCATGCCGTCGCCTCGTCCTGGGGCTCCTGCGTGGCGCTGGCGGCCGCACGGCGGGCAGCGGCGGCGGCGCGGGCCTTCTCGACGTTCTCCCGGATGTGGGCCAGCCCTTCGGGGCTGTACTGGCGCTTCGGCTTGTCGTCCGTGACCGTCTCGACCGGAGCGGCCGCCCGGCTGTTCGGGGCGCGCAGGTAGGCGATGCAGCCAATGGTCCCGCTCAGGACAACGTTGACGCCCTCGGGCATCTCCTGGCTCATCGTGATCCGCGCCTCGTTCAGGTCACGGAGCTGCTCGCGGTACTTGCAGACAGTCGCGTGGGCGCACGTCTCGCACGGGGCGGTGAGATCGACGTGGATGAACTGCATGTGACGGCTCCTTCTCCTGATGACCTCCGGCAACGCCGGCTCTTCCTCGTCGGTGATCTGGCCGAGCGGCGTGCCATTGCAGCGGCCCTCGGATCGCATGTCGGCGGCGAACCCCGGCAGGCAGTCATGGCAGGGCGTGGCGGCCTTCTCGGCGCCCGCGGATCGGTTGCGGGCTGTCCAGTCGGCGTATTCCTCCGCGTCCATGCAGGCCGGGCGGGCGGACTGGTCCACTTCGATCAGCGCCCGCGGTCCTCTTGGGCCGATGCCGGTCTGGTGTTCGCGATGCCTCCGCGGTGCTGCCTCCGACTGTTCGGTGTCCTCGTCGGCCGCCTCGCCTTTGGCCCGCCACTCGCGGTTGAACACGCGCGTGCCGCCGTCGCCGTCGGAGCGTTCGGCATGCCAGGAGCGCAGCGGAGCGGCCTTGCTCACGCGAACATCTCGATCTGCCCCTCATGGCGCGGTGCCACGAGCCGGTAGAAGCGGGCCCACGGAATGAAGTACTCCCACGACACGCTGTAGCAGTCGTGGATGACGCAGCCGCTTGTGAGGTGAGGGCCGCCGCCGTAGCACGAGTAGTGGTAGCTGCTGAGGCCGGGACCACTCGACCCGCAGCCGAGACACTCGCGACCGCCCGGGTGCTCGGCAAATGGTGAATTGGGCTGGTGGCGCCGGTCGTCGAAGTGGGCAATCAGCAGCCGCGTCGCCTCGGCCTGTCCCGGGTCGGGGATGGCGGGAGCATGGTCGCAGCGGCTCACAGCGTTCCCACCTCCCGACGTGCCGCGCGCTTCGCTGCCAC
>CAIXRL010000804.1 GCA_903921835.1 Candidatus Eiseniibacteriota bacterium
AGCGGCCGGTCGAGCTTCGGGGTACCCACCGAAGGTGGGTCCGGATGACGCGCAGATCGCGCTCGCAGGCCGCGGGCTCATGAATAATGCGGGCTAGGCCGCGAGCAGCTCCTCGATGTCCACGTCGACGTCCTCGGGAGCGAGCACGTGCGAGACGCGCTCGTGCTCGTCCAGCGGAGCGGCCGTCGGGGCCGGGACCGGCTCGCCCGCCGGTCCGGCGAGCAGCTCGCGGCAGACCGGCCGGCGCGGATTGCCGGCGCCCGGTGCGACGCTAAGGAGCAGCCTCCCCGACCCGGTGCGCAGCAGCGTGCCGGCGGGGTAGAGGCCCACCGTCCGCACCAGGGCCCAGGTCGCCGCCCGGTCGAAGTGTCCGCACTCGCTGCCCAGCAGCACGCGCAGCGCCTCGTGGCCTGTCAGCGGCCGCGACCGCCCGGCCCGGTGCGAGGTCACCGCGTCAAAGAGGTCCGCAACGGCGACGATGCGCGAGAACGCGCCCAGCTCGCGGGGCTCTCGCACCTGCGGGTAGCCCGAGTGGTCCACGTTCATGTGGTGCTCGAACGCCACGCGCATCGAGTCGAGCATCAGCTCCGAGACGCCCGGGAGACGGCTGACGATGCGGAGCCCCTCGATGGGGTGCCGGCGGAAGGCCGCCCAGTCCTGCGGGTCGAACTCGCCCGGCTTGCCAAGGACCTCGGCCGGCACGGCGATCTTGCCCGTGTCGTGCAGCAGGCCCGCCACGCCGATGCCGGCCAGCTCCGCGCGCGAGAAGCCCAGGATCTGGCCCATGCGGATCGCGAGGATGCTCACGTTGACGCAGTGCGCGTACGTGTACTCGTCGTGCCGCTTGAGCGCGGTGAGCTCGACCAGTGAGCCTTCTCCGTACAGCAGGTGATCCACGATGGACTGCACCACGCGTCGCGCCTGCTGCAGCGCCGGCCGGCCCGTGTCCGCGGTGCGCAGCATCAGCTCGCGCGTGCCCTGCACCGCGCGACGGAACACCATGCGCGTCCGATGGCGATCGAAGTCCGCGACGGGTTCCTCGCCGTCCGCGGGCGCACTCAATCCCGCCTCGCGCGCCCGGATCGGCCACACGTTCCGCAGGGTTGCCCGGGACGCTTCGTCCTCGAGCGGGGCGGTCGGCTTCGAGCTGCAATCGTCGTGAAGGAGTCGCAGGAACTGCTCGAGTTCCTCGGATTCCAGTGCCGCCGCGAAGCGCAGCCCGCCCAGGCCGCGCGTCTCGAACTCGTCCAGGAGGGCGCGGAAGACCGGCAGCTGCGATCCCTCCGGCCGCAACCGCACGCCGTTGACGTAGATGTACTCGGCCATGCCCAGCACCGAGACCTCGTCGGTCCGCATGGCGCGCACGGCGTCGATGAACTCCGCCTGCTGCGCCTGCAGCGCGCGGTTCCCGGAGTCGTACAGGCGCATGGCGCGCAGGAGGCCGTGCAGGCGCGTGACCACCACGCCGCCCAGGGCGCGCACGCGCTGGAACTCCGCGTCGACGGCCGGATCGCGTTCCGGCGGGTTCGTGGGTTCAGGCATGTCCCATTCCCTTCAGCACCAGACGGCACGCGTCCCGCGTCGTCGCGACGCGCGAGCGCGCGCCCTGTTCCAGCCGCTCGAGTGCGGCCGGCGTTCCGATGCGGGCGATGCAGCGCGCAATGGCCTGGCAGTACGGCCCCGCGCCCTTGCTGAACCAGCCCGGCGGGTAGAGTTGCTCCTCGAGCTTCGGCAGGGCGCTGTCGTCCGCACAGCCGCCCAGGGCGGTCGTGAACGTGCGAACGTCGTCAGCCGGGCGCTTGCGGAATCCGGGATCGAGCACGATCGCGAGCAGTGCCGCACTGACGCGCGGGCTGCGCCGCGCACCCAGTCTGTAGAGCACGGCGCCGCGGACCGAAGGCTCGGGATCGAGGACCAGGTCCAGCAGCAGCGGCAGGGCCGCGTCCTGCTCGACGTTTGCAAGTGCCTCGACCACCGCCTGCCGGACGCGCAACTCGGGGTGGCGCAACAGCGGCCGGAGCAGTTCGGCCGGCACCCCGCCCTCGGTGTCCTCCAGAATGACGACCGCGTTGCGCACGACATACCAGCGCGGGTCGGCCAGCCACGGCGCGAGGCGTTCCGCGTGCCCCTCGCAGAGTTCTCCCACGGCGTTCGCCACCGTGCGCCGGGTGCGCTGGTGATTCGCCTGGGCAACGATGGCCATGAGCCACTCGATCGCGGCGGGCCCGAACGCACGGGCGAAGTCGATGAAGGCCTGGATCTCCGCGAGAGGAGAGGAGTCGAGGTGGCGCACCAGCGATGCCGTGGTCGGGGACTCGGGACTCGCCAGGGTCTCGACCCGCGAGGCCAATTCCCACCAGCCGTCGGTGCACGCGGCCAGGCAACGAACCGCATCGGTCGCGTTCGCCCAGTCCGCGGCGCCGATCGATTCGTACATCACGCGCGCCAGCAGGTCCGCGATGTCCGGCCGGTCGCATTCGAGCAGATCGCAGCCCAGCGCCTCGCGGGCGAGCGCGAGCGTGGCCGGGACGAGCGCAACGCCCCGCTCCTCGCGCATGGCGGTCATGAACCGCTCGACCTCGGCTGCGCCCGATTCGTCGAGCGCGAGGAAACGCGCTTCGATCTCGTCGGCCGGCTCGCCGGCGAGCCAGTCGTCGCTGCGCAGTTTGGGCGCGGCGTGCGGTGCGTCCGGCGTCGCCGGCGCGACGGCGCTCTCGCTGGTCCCCGCGGCACCCGGCGTGCCGTCCGCTTCTTCGCCGCCTGCGTCGCCGCCTGCGTCGCCGCCTGCTTCGCCGGCGGCGCCGCCCGCGTTGTTCATGGCGCCGCCGTTGTCAGTGCCTCCGCCCTCGCCTCCGCCCTCGCCTCCGCCCTCGCCTCCACCCGCGCCGCCCGCGCCCTTCTCGGCGCCCCCGTGCGAGTGCCCGGCGTCCGAACAACCGCCGCTGCCGCCGCCGCAGTCGGGCCAGGGCATCAGCTTGCCGCGGCGCGGTGCGGGCGCGTCCAGGGTGAATCCGTCACCGACGTTGTCCGCGTCCGCGTCGGTCTCGGAAGCAATGTAGGACATGTCCACGTGCGGCAGGTCGGCGTCCCACAGGAGCGTGACCAGGTCGTCCATGCCGCTGCGGACGCGGCTGGTCACGCGCAGCACCAGGTCCACGATCACGTTCAGCTCGCCCGGTTCGGCGCCCACGTTGAAACGCAGCGTGCGCATGCCGTCGCGGTGGAACGGCGCCACGAAACCGCCCTCGCTCGAAGCCGCCGTCATCACCGGCTGCCCGTCGCACGTGATCCGGTCCGCGGAGAACTCCAGCTCGAATGCGCCGTCGGTTTCAAGCAACGCCGTCAGCTGCGCGCCCAGGTCCTCGCGGAACTTGATCGCGGTCGGGTTGCCGGCGTCGTAGAGCCGGCCCGTCTTCAGGGTGCGCGAGAACTGCCCGAGCCAGCTCGCGATCCTCGCGATCCTGGCGTCGGGTGGCGTCGCATCCGGGGACAACGGCCCGGGCGTACGGGTCTGGGCGAGCCTTGATGACATGGTGGAGTCCGCGGTGGCCGACGGAGAAGCCGCCTATCCATGAGTACTTCGGGACAAATCTCCGCGAACTTGATGCCTCGGCGCAGCAGTGCCCGGCGGAAGCGGTTTCAGCGGGCGAAAGCGCCGCCGCCCGCTCGCGGGCCGTCGCTCGCGGCCGCGTGTCCAGCCGATCCGAGGCCGAATCGGCCGCGGTGCACTACACTGCGCAAATGGTCAATCGCAGGGTTGTCGTCATCGGCGCCGGCGCCGCAGGTCTCACCGCCGCCATTCGGGCCGCCGAGGCCGGCGCGCACGTGACGCTGCTGAACGCGCACCCGCGTCCCGGGCTCAAGATCCTGATGAGCGGCGGCACGCGCTGCAACGTCACGCACGAGCAGGTGAGCGAGCGCGACTTCCACGGCGGCTCGCGCAACGTGGTCGCGCGCATTCTGCGCGCGTTCCCGGTGGCGCAGACACTCGCGTGGTTCCGGGATGACCTCGGCGTGCCGCTCAAGCTGGAGGAGGGCGGCAAGTACTTTCCCGTCGGCGACGACGCGCAGGCCGTTCTCGACGCGCTGC
>CAIXRL010000805.1 GCA_903921835.1 Candidatus Eiseniibacteriota bacterium
AGGGAGGCTGAGGACATGGCGAATGTCGATTTCAAGAGCCCTGCGGTACAGAAGCTCAGCCTCGCGATCCTGGTCGCGGGCGCCGCGCTGGGCATCTTCTACTTCACACACCTGATGCCGTTCGGATTCCCGAACACCCGCGATCAGGTCGCGTCGCTGCGCGCCGACTACGAGAAGAAGTCGTCGGAGCTCGCGCGGGCCCGTGCCTCGGTCGCCGACCTGCCCCGCTTCGAGGCGGAGTACGACCAGTTGCACCAGCGCTGGGAGCTGGCGGCGGAGCTGCTCCCGACCGACCGGCAGCTGTCCACGCTGCTGCGCAAGATCACGCTCGCCGGCCAGCAGACCGGCGTGGCTTTCCTGATGTTCAAGCCGGCCGGGCAGCGCCAGAGCGAGTACCACACCGAGCTGCCGGTGCAGATCTCGGTGACGGGCCCGTACCACAACGTGGGTTCGTTCCTCGCCGAACTGGCCAACCTGCGGCGCATCGTCACGGTCTCCAATCTCCACCTCGCGTCGAACACGCGGGCCGACGACGGCACGACCACCGCGGATTTCGTCGCGTCCGCCTACAGCCTCAACACGTCGCCGGTCGTCAGCACGGCCGCGCCGCAGAAGGGGGACAGCCGTGGCCGGAAGTCCTGAAGTGTTCGCCAGCGTCGCCGCGCGGCTGAAGAGCCCCGCCGTGCAGCGGGTGATCGGTCTGAGCGCCCTCGTCATCGTGGGCTGCGCTTTCGTCGGCATCAGGTTCCTCGGCGGACATGCCCCCGGGGCCGAGCCGTCGCCTGCGACGTCGGTCGCTGCCGTCCATCACGTCACGCTTCCCGCCACACCCGCCCGCGTCGAGGCGAACGCGGTCCCGGCGCAGGCCGCCGTGACCGTGGGCACGGACGCACCGGTCGTGCGGGCAGTGCCGCAGAACTCCGTGCCGGCGGGTCCGTCGCAGGTGCACCTCGACGATCACGTCACGTACCAGTACAACGCGCTCGGCCGCCGCGACCCGTTCCAGTCGCTCGTGGAGGGACAGTTCGTCGGCGTCGACGTGGGCGGGGATGCGCCCCCGGATCCGGGTGGCATCAAGGTCGTGGGCATCGTCTGGGGAGCGAACGACCAGTTCGCTCTCGTCGAGGACGTACGGGGAAACAGTTTCGTGCTGCGCAAGGGTGACAAGGTTCAGAACGGCGTCGTCGAGGGCCTCAAGCGCGACGGCGTCATCGTGAACATCACGGCGGAAGGGCAGTCTCAGTCGGTGGTGATCCCACTGGTGCGGAAGGGAGATCAGAATGCACGCTAAGAAGGCCATCATCGGCCTCCTCCTGGTGGCCGGCGTCACGCTGGCCGCCATCGCGGCGCCCGCCGGCGCGCAGTCGGGCCAGGGCGCGGCCTCGTCCACCGTGGGCCTCGTGCGCACGGGTTCGGGAAGTTTCAGCATCGACGTAGAGGGCGCGGACCTTCGCACGGTGCTGCGCGCGATCTCCGAGTTCAGCGGCCGCAACATCATCGTGGGACAGAACGTCAAGGCGACGGTTCGCATCGCGCTGAAGAACGTGGCCTGGCAGGACGCGCTCAAGGCCGTGCTGCGCGCGAACGGCCTGGACTACGTCGAGGACGGCGCGGTGATCCGCGTGGACGAGGCCGGCAAGCTCAATGCCGAGAAGGTGGAGCGCGAGACGGCCAACGCCCGCACGCTGGAACTGGTGCCGCTCGAGACCCGCATCGTGAAGCTGAACTACGCGAACGCAGCCGAGATGCAGCTGCCCTTGCAGCCGGCGATGTCGAAGCGCGGCAGCGTCCAGGTCGAGAAGCGGACCAACTCGCTGATCGTCACGGACCTGCCGTCGAACCTCGACGCGGTCGTCAAGATGGCGGCGGACCTCGACTCGGCCACGCCGCAGATCGAGATCACCGCCAAGCTCGTGGACGTGGACGCCGGCATGACGAACAGCCTCGGCATCGAGTGGTACACGGCCCCGAAGACGCCCAAGTTCTTCACGCTCCCGGCCGGTCAGACCAGTCTGCCCGGCGGCGGCACCCTACACAACAGCAACGGCACGCTGCAGGGTGGGGTGGACCAGAAGACGGGCATCAGCAACGGGGCCAACACGGTGACATTCGGCGTCTTCAAGAACTGGGCGAGCATCGAGGGCCAGCTGCAGTCGCTGGCCGAGCAGCACAAGGCCAACATCATCTCCAACCCGCGCATCACGACCGTGGACAACCGCGAGGCGAAGATCGTCGTGGGCCAGAAGATCCCGCTCATCGTGCAGGACGTCGCCGGCAACCCGGTGTCGCAGCTGCAGACGATCGGCATCCAGCTGCGCGTGACCCCGCACCTGACCGCGGACAAGAAGATCATCATGGACCTGCATCCCGAGGTCAGCGACCTCGCGTCGGGCTCCACGGTGCAGGGCGGCATCATCATCAACACCAGCGAAGCGGACACGCGCGTGATGGTCGAGGACGGCCAGACGGCCGTCATCGGCGGCCTGATCCGCACCAACACCAACACGCAGCGCTCGGGCGTGCCCGGCCTCAAGGACATCCCGCTGCTGAGCTACCTGTTCAGCTCGACCACCAACGTGAAGCAGAACCGCGAGCTCATCATCTTCGTGACCCCGCGCATCCTGACGTCGCTGGCCGCGAACTGAACCGAACCACCCTTCCGCGCAATCCGACGCCGCCGGGTCCCTCCAGGGGCCCGGCGGCCGTCGTCCGGGGTTCGCGCCCGGTCCCCCGGATCATGATCGCGTCCGACCCGGGCTGCCGTCCGCCGCGCTCAGGGCCTGCTCCCGGCCGGCTGGCGTTTCATGAATGGTCCGGGCTACGCTGCTGGGCATGATGAGACCAATGGACCGTCGGCCGATCGCGCTGATCGGCCTGATGGGGGCGGGCAAGAGCGCCGTGGCCCGCCTGCTGGGCGAGCGCCTCGGGGCATCGATGGCGGACCTGGATGCGATGGTGGAGGCCGCCGAGGGCCGCGCCGTGGCCGAGATCTTCGCGCGTGCCGGCGAGGAGCACTTCCGGCGTCGTGAGAGCGAGCTGCTCACCGAGGTGCTGCGCACGGGCGTTCGCGTGCTCGCCTGCGGCGGCGGGATCGTGCTCGACCCGGAGAACCGTCGCGCGCTGCGCGAGCACTGCCGCGTCGTGTGGCTCGAGGTGTCGCCTGCTGAGGCCGCGCGGCGTGTTTCCGCCGCAGGCGCTCCCGCGGCGGAGCGGCCGCTGCTCGCGGGCGACGGTCCGTGCGAGCGGCTGGCCGCCCTGCTCGCCGCGCGCACGCCGCTGTACGAGGAGACGGCGCACCTGCGCGTGGACACCGACGGGCTCGCCCCCGCGGACGTGGTTGCGCGCATACTGGCCCCGGAGAGCCCTGCGCGGTGACGCGGCGCGTGCGGTCGTGCCCACGGTTTGCGGCGGCATTCATCGCGTCGGCGCTGCTCGCGCTGGCGCTTGCCTCGTGCGCGCCGCCGCCGCGGCCCGGCTCGGCCGTGGCCGGGCTCGCCGCGCGCTGG
>CAIXRL010000806.1 GCA_903921835.1 Candidatus Eiseniibacteriota bacterium
AGCGGCCGGTCGAGCTTCGCAGCGGATGACGCGCAGATCGCGCTCGCAGGCGGCGGGCTCATGAATACTCCGGGCTGGCGCGGACGCGGGCAGGTGGGCGAAACGGCGCGGGCCAATCCCCGCGCCGTTTCGATTTCCGGCCGTGGTTGGCGGGGACCCCGGTCCCGTGCCTGGTCCAGCGTTTGACCCCGCGCTTGACCCCGGCGGCTCCGGCCCCCTAGGCTTACTGTCACGAACGTTCGCCTCACACGGCCCGGCCTGACCGGCCCGCCGCCCCAGAATGCCCTTCCACTACAAACTCGAAGCTCAGGACCCGGGAACCTCGGCACGCGCCGGACGGTTCACGACCGCCCACGGTGAAGTCACGACGCCGGCCTTCATGCCCGTCGGTACCGTGGGATCGGTCAAGACACTCGCGCCCGACGAACTGCGGGCGGCGGGTTGCGATATCCTGCTCGGAAACACCTACCACCTCTACCTGCGTCCCGGCGTCGACACCGTGCGTGCCCTCGGAGGGCTGCACCGGTTCATGGGCTGGGACGGGGCGATCCTGACCGACTCCGGAGGCTTCCAGGTGATGAGCCTGAACGAGCTGAACAAGGTGCGCGAGGAGGGCGTCGAGTTCCGTTCGCATCTCGACGGCTCGAAGCACCTGCTCACGCCCGAGTCGGCCATGGGCATCCAGGACGGCCTGGGCACCGACATCGCCATGAGCTTCGACCACCTGGTCCGGCTGCCGGCGCCCATCGAGGCGGTGCGCGAGGCGGTGGACCGCACGCTGCGGTGGGCGAAGCGCGGGCTCGAGGAGCGCGCGCGGTTGCGCGCCGAGGGCCGCGGCGCGATGGCGCTGTTCGGCATCAACCAGGGCGGCACCGACCCGGCGGAGCGCGGGCGCTGCTTCGGGACGCTCGGCGCGATGCCCTTCGACGGCTTCGCGCTCGGCGGCCTGTGGGTGGGCGAGGGGCGCTCGCTCGGGCTCGAGATGGTGGAACGCGATTGCGGCGAGTTCCCCGCCGACCGGCCGCGCTACCTGATGGGTGTCGGGCATCCGATCGACGTGGTCGAGGCGGTCGCGCGCGGCGTGGACATGATGGACTGCGTGCTGCCGACGCGGAACGCGCGGCGCGGCACCGTGTTCATCTCCACCGGCCGCATGGTGGTGCGCAACGCGGCCTACGCGCGCGACGAACGGCCGCTCGACCCGGAATGCGATTGCTACACCTGCCGCCGTTTCAGCCGCGCCTACCTGCGGCACCTGTTCGCGTCGGGCGAACTGCTCGGCATGCGCCTGGCATCGATCCACGCCGTGCACCACATGCGCGCGCTCGTGCGCGCGGCGCGGCAGGCCATTCTCGAACACCGCTACGCCGCGTTTCGCGCGGCGTTCCTCGAGAAGTTTCACAGCGGCGAGACGATCGCGAAGGCGGTCGTCTAGCCCGCTTCACCTCACCAGGGAGACCGAATCATGTTCCTCGTCACCGACGCATGGGCGCAGGGCGCCACGGCGGCCGCAGCCTCCAGCAATCCGCTCGCGAAGTTCTTCGGCGGGCCCGGCTCCACCATGGTCATGTTCGGCCTGATGTTCGCGATCATGTACTTCCTGCTGATCCGGCCGCAGAGCCAGGAGAAGAAGAAGCTGGAGGCCGCGATCGAGAAGCTCCAGAAGGGCGACAAGGTGCTCACCACCAGCGGCATCGTCGCGACGGTCGTGTCCATCGACAAGAACCGCGCGCTGCTCCGCATCTCCGAGGACGTCAAGGTGGAGTTCGTGCGCAGCGCCATCGCCTCGATCATCCCGGCGGACAAGGCCTGATCATGGCCGTGCGCCCCGTCCGCATCTACGGCGATCCGGTGCTGCGCCAGAAGGCGGCCGACGTCACGGCGTTCGACGAGTCGCTGCGCGGCCTCGTCGCCGACCTGTTCGACACGATGAAGGCGTACCGGGGCGTCGGGCTCGCGGCTCCCCAGGTCGGGGTCGCGCAACGCGTGTTCGTCGTGAACGTGCCGGTCGAGGGCGAACCGGAACAGCGCTTCGCGATCGTGAATCCCGTGCTCGACATGCGCTCGGGCAAGCTGACCGCCGAGGAGGGCTGCCTGTCGATGCCGGGAATCTACGAGGACGTGGGGCGTGCGGCGGAGCTGCGCCTGCGCGCCCACGACCCACACGGGCAGGCGTTCGAGCGGCGCGTGGACGGTTACCTGGCGCGCGCGATCCAGCACGAAACGGATCACCTCGACGGCGTGCTCTTCACCGACCGGCTCTCGCCGCTCAAGCGCCAGTTCCTGCGTCGCCAGCTCGACGAGCTCGCGCGCGGCGAAGTGCCCGAGGGCTACCACCCGCAGTCAAAGGACGGGGAGACGCTCTGAAGCCGCGCGTCGTGTTCATGGGCACGCCCGAGTTCTCGGTTCCCGCGCTGCGCGCGGTGGCCCGGAGCTGCACGATCACCCGCGTGGTGACGCAGCCCGACCGCCCCGCGGGTCGCGGACGCCGGCTGGCCGAATCGGCCGTCGCGCGCGAGGCCGTGGCGCTCGGACTGCCGGTGGACAAGCCCGTGGACATGCGTTCTCCCGCGGTTTGCGACGCACTGGCCGGAGAGCACGCGGACGCCTTCGCCGTGGTCGCCTTCGGCGCGATCCTGACGCCGGCGCTGCTGGCGCTGCCGCGCGCGGGCTGCCTGAACCTGCATGGCTCGCTGCTGCCGGACTATCGCGGCGCCTCGCCGGTGCAGCGCGCACTGTGGGACGGCCGCGCCGAGAGCGGCGTGTGCACGATCTTCATGGACGACGGCATCGACACCGGTGACGTCGTGCTCGCCGCGCGCGAAGCCGTGCGCGACGATGACGACGCCGCCTCGCTGGCCGCTCGGCTCGCCGCGCTCGGCGGACCGCTGCTCGCGGAGAGTTGCGTGCTCGCGCACGAGGGGCGCGCGCCGCGGGCGCCGCAGGACCGCGCCGCGGGCTCGTATGCGAAGAAGTTGAAGAAGGCCGACGGCGCCGTGGACTGGGCGCTGCCGGCGGCAACGGTGTGGCATCACGCGCGCGCGGTCACTCCGTGGCCGGGCGCGACGGCCGGTTGTGCCGGCCGGCGGCTCATCGTCCTCGCATCGCATCCGGCACAGGGCCGCGGTGCTCCCGGCGAGGTGCTGGCCGTGGATTCGAGCGGCATCCTGGTGGCGTGCGGCGAGGATGCCCTGCGCTTGACGAGTGTGAAACCCGAGGGTCGCGTGGCATGCGCGGCCGCGGACTGGGCGCGCGGTGCGCGCCTGGCGCAGGGCAATCGCCTTGAAGGCGGGAAGGAGTACCTGAAGTGAACGATTCCAGACAGAACCCCGAAGGGCCGCGCGGTCCGAGACGCGAGGGCGCCGGACGATCCGAGAGCGCTCCCCGCTCCACCGGCGACGCTCCGCGTCGGCCCTACGGCGCCGACCCGCGTCCCGGAGGTCCCGCCCCGCGTCGGCAGTTCGGCAACGCTCCGCGTTCCGGCGGCGACGCTCCGCGACGCTCGTTCGACCGTGGCGCGAGTTCGGGTGGCGATGCTCCGCGACGTCCCTACGGTGGCAGTTCGCGTTCCGGCGGTGACGCACCGCGGCGTTCGTTCGACCGCGGCCCGAGCTCAGGCGGCGACGCACCGCGACGCTCGTACGGCAGCAGCCCGCGGCCGAGCGGTGACGCACCGCGGCGTTCGTTCGACCGCGGTCCGAGCTCAGGCGGCGACGCACCGCGGCGCTCGTACGGCAGCAGCCCGCGGCCGAGCGGTGACGCACCGCGTCGCCCGTACAGCAGCAGCCCGCGGCCCGGCGGCGACGCCCCGCGGCGGCCGTACAGCACCAGCCCGCGGCCCGGCGGCGACGCCCCGCGTCGTTCGTACGGCGGCAGCCCGCGGCCCGGCGGCGACGTTCCGCGACGTCCGTACGGCAGCAGCCCGCGGCCGAGCGGCGATGCACCGCGTCGCTCGTTCGACCGCGGCCCGAGTTCCGGCGGCGACGTTCCGCGCCGTCCCTACGGCGGCAGCCCGCGTCCCGGTGGCGACGCCCCGCGCCGTCCGTACGGCGGCACCCCGCGGCCGGGTGGCGACGCACCTCGTCGTCCCTACAGCAGCAATCCGCGGCCGAGCACGGACGCGCCGCGGCGGTCGTTCGATCGTGGTTCGCGTCCCGGTGGCGACGCGCCGCGCCGTCCGTACGGCGGCAGCCCGCGTCCCGGTGGCGACGCGCCGCGCCGTCCGTACGGCGGCAGCCCGCGTCCCGGTGGCGCCGCGCCGCGCCGCTCATTCGGCAGCGGTCCGCGCCGTGAAGGCGGCGGTCCGCCCGATCGCTTCGACCGCAGCCAGGCCGGCGCGGTGAATCGTTCGCGGCCCGTGTACGACGACGCCCCTCCGCGCGTGCGCTGGCGGCGCGACGGCCGGCCTTCGCCCGCGACGCCCCAGCAGTACGGCCGCCCCGTTCCCGCATCGCAGCAGCAGCAGGAGGTTCCCGAGACGTTCGACCGCAGGGCAGAGTCGCCCAACTCGCCGCTGCCGTCCGATCCTCGTGAGGCCGCGCTGCGCATCCTGCACGCGGTGGACACGCGCGGTGCATTCAGCGACCGCCTGCTCGATTCCGCGCACTCTCGCGGCGGCGATCCGCGCGATGCCGCGCTGCTGCACGAGCTGGTCAAGGGCACGCTGCGCTGGCGCGGCCGGCTCGATTGGGCGCTCGATGGGCGGGTCCACATTGGGCTCGCGGCCGTGCAGCCGTGGATCCGCAACATCCTCCGGCTCGGCGCCTACCAGGTGCTGATGCTCGATCGCGTTCCCGCGCACGCCGCGGTGGACGAGTCGGTCAAGCTCGCGCACAAGTACGGTCACCCGGGCGCGGCGGGGCTCGTCAACAGCGTGCTGCGCCGCCTCACCGAGGAGCGCGAAACGCTCGAGTACCCGGCCGGCGACGACATCGAATCGCTGTCCGTGTACGGCTCGCACCCGGTGTGGCTCGTCGAGCGCTGGCTCGCGCGCTACGGCCCCGAGGAGACGCGCGCCTTGCTCATGGCGAACAACCGCGCCGTTCCGACCGGCCTGCGCGTGAACGCGCTGCGCGGGACACGCGAGCAGCTCGTCGAGAGGCTTCTCACTGAGGGCGTCGAGTCGCGGCTGGCGGAACTCTCGCCCGACCTGGTCTGGGTCGAGGGGCATCACGCTCCCGGTTCCATGAAGACGTTCCGCGAGGGCTGGTGCACGGCGCAGGACGAGAGCGAGGCGCTCGTCTGCCGCATCGTCGCGCCGCTGCCGCACGAGCGGCTGCTCGACCTGTGCGCCGCGCCGGGCGGCAAGAGCACCCACCTCGCCGAGTTGATCGGCGACGAGGGCGAGGTATGGGCGATGGAGCGTGACGCCCATCGCGTCGCATCGCTCGAGGCGGCCGTCACGCGGCTGGGCATGCACTCGATCCACGTGGTGCACGGCGACGGACGCACGTACGCGTTCCCGATGCCGTTCGACCGCGTGCTCGTCGACGCGCCGTGCTCGGGCCTCGGTGTGCTCGGCCGCAGGGCGGACGCACGCTGGCGCAAGGGACCCGAGGTGCTGTCCGAGATGCCGCCCATCCAGCTCGAGCTGCTGGATGCGGCCTCGGGCCGCGTGGTTCCCGGCGGGCTGCTCGTTTACAGTGTGTGCTCGTTCGAACCTGAGGAGACCGACCACGTGATCGAGAGGTTCCTGGCGATCCATCCCGAGTTCACGCTCGAGAGCGTCGCGGGATTCGCGCCCGGGTCGGTGGTGACGTCCGAGGGCACCATGCGCGTGCTGCCGCAGCGCGACGGCTGCGACGGCGCGTTCGCCGCGAGGCTGCGCCGGAAGTGAGCGACGAACCCGGACCCGGCCGGCGCGAGGACGCGCGTGTCGTGGAACGCCGCAAGTCGCACGGCGTCCGCGACAGCGTGCTCATCCTGGCGCTGGCCCTGGCCGCGTTCGCGGTCGGGCTCGGGCTGTTCAACGGCGTGGTGATGCCGCGCCTCATCCACGGCACGGGCGAGGTGCAGGTTCCCGACCTTGCGAACCTCACCGTGGACCAGGCCGAGCGGGCGCTGCGCCCGACCGGCCTGGTGCTCTCGCGCGCGGGCGAGCGGTTCGATCCCGGCGCGCCGCGGGGCTTCATCCTGGCGCAGGACCCGCCGCAGGGAACGCCGGTGCGTGGCCACACACGCGTGTCGGTGACGGTCAGCCTGGGTGAGGAGTTCAGCTCGGTGCCCGAGCTGTTCGGCGAGTCGCGGCGCAGCGCGCAATTGCTGCTCGAGCGCGCCGGGCTGCGTTTCGGCGGCATGACGCGCGCCCCGAACGACGAGGTGGGGCAGGACCTGGTGGTCACCTCGGATCCGCCCGCGGAGAGCGTGCTGCCGCGCGGCACCGCGGTGGCGCTGCTGGTGTCCACGGGCCAGGGACCCGAGGAGTTCGTGATGCCCGACCTGGCCGGCCGCGAGCTCAACGGCGTGCACCGCCAGCTCGAGGCGCTGGGCTTTCGCGTCGAGGTGCCGCCCGCCGCGCCGAGCATCGGCGCGATCGTCTCGCAGTCGCCCGCGCCGGGCTCGCGCGTGACGCGCGACGCCGTGGTCACGCTGCAGGCGACGGGGCGCTTCATCCGCTGAGTTCTGTGCCGGAGAATGGCGGTGAACGCGTGAATTCCCTGCCGGCCGAGGGTCCCCCTCGTCTATAGTCCCGCGGCCTTATCCTCCATTCCCCGTCAGCGTGTGTTCGAACCTGCTTTTCTGGGGGCCCCATGCGATTCCGTCAGCTTGCTGCATCCATTGCGACACTCTCCGCGCTCATCCTGCCGGCGGGCATCGCCCGAGCCGGCGTGGATTGCGGCTGCGCCCTGACGGGCGCCTACGTGAGCCCGCAGGACCCCGTGACGTTCGAGACCGATTCCTCCGGCCCGTCGCCCAACGGC
>CAIXRL010000807.1 GCA_903921835.1 Candidatus Eiseniibacteriota bacterium
GGCTCAGCGGCGGCAGCGCCTCGGTGGGCGCCGGCCCCGCGGGGCGCGTCGGCTCGAGCGAGCGGATCTTGGGCGCGGCCGGCTTCTTGACGATGCCCGGCCCCACCGGCATGCGCACCGGCTCGTGCCCGTTCTCCTCCAGCACCTCGGCCCCGCTGGTGATGCGCGGCGGCGCCGCGGGCTGCACGGCGGCCTGTGCGGCCGCGGCTTCGGCGGCGGGAACGGGCACGGGGCGCTCCTTGCGGCGCTTGCCGTCCTTCGCCAGCGTCTTCGCGGCGAGGCGCGCGGCCTCGGCGCGGCGATCCCGCCAGTCCCCAAGCGCCCGCGCGATCCCGCCCGCCAGGCCGCGCGCGGGGTCCAGCAGCAGGCGGTGCATGAGGTGGGCGATCCAGTGGAAACCCACCTCGCTCGCGGCCAGCGCGGTGGTGAACAGCAGCGCGCCGGCCACCACCCAGGAGCCCACGTTGCCCAGCGCGGCGCGCAGCGCCAGCGAGCCCGCAAGCCCCCACGCGCCTGCCCACGTCCAGCGTTCCAGGTTGCCGAGCGCGAACAGCGTGCTGATCTCGAACGCGAGCAGCGCGCCCATCAGCGTCATGATGGCGAGCGGCCACGCGGGCTTGCCGCGCAGGCGGTTCCACGACCACCCGGCGATCACGAGCGGCAACCCGAACGAGGCGGCGCTGCCGAAGGCCCATACCAGCCCATAGGCCATCGCGGCGCCCACGGGGCCACACGCATTGGCGGCCTCCCAGGGCGCCTGCTCGGCGGACGGCAGGTGGAAGGTCGCCAGGCTGACCGCGGACAGTACGGCCAGCGCGCCGAGGAGCACGGCGAGCATCTGGCGGCGGCGCTTTGTGGAGATCGAAGAAGCCACTGGAAGTCGCGAGCGCAATCCCCCTGCAGTCCTTTGGCTTGGAGTTCGCTGGAACGCGAATCCCGCCGCGGCCGCGGAGCCCGGGTGAAGCCCCGCCGCGCTGGCCCGCCTCCCTGGCGGACGCTGGGGGCATTGTGCACGAGCGGACCTGCGGGGGCAATGGCGAGGACGGGGCGGGCATGGCGTGGCGGAGCAAGGGCGGGCGAGGGCGGGGGCGAGAAGGGCGGACGGCTCGGATTCGTCCGTGGGCCGGTTGTCGGCGCGGTTCGCGGCCGCCGGGCCGCGCGGCGATGGACGGCCACTTGCCTCACCGCTCTTCCTCGAACGCCGCCTACAACTCGCGAATGCGGAAATTCGTGCTCGTGACGACAATGATCGCGCCCTTCTCGAGCGCTTCGGCGATCTCCGGAAGGCAACCAAGCAGGAGTCGCGCCTGCTCCTGCGCCGCGGGTTCGAACTCGCCCCGGAACAGGACGAGCGATGGCCTGTGCCTGGTCCCGATGGTCAGGATGGCAGCGAAGTCGGCGTCGGCCGAGAGGAGTACCCGGTCCTCGGCTTCGGCGAGCGCGAGCACTTTGGAATCCTCGGCGCTCTGCATCCCGCGATCACGGACGTGCAAGGCCTCATGGCCCGCATCCGTCAGCAACTGTGCCAGCCTCGGGGAGAGGCACTGGTCTACCAGAAACCTCACGTGCCTGTCCGCGGAAGTTCCCGCTCACGGACTGCCTCCGCCGCGAAGCGGAGGGCCTCCTGAATGTCTTCCTTCTCAAGGTCCGGATGTTCCTCAAGAATCTGCTCCGTGGCAATGCCCTCGGCCACCATTCGGACAATGGTTGCGACCGGCATGCGAAGCCCCCGGATGCAGGGCATTCCAGCCATCTGATTGGGATTAATAGTAATTCGTGTATAGGTCATATTGAACCCCTCTGGAGAAGATCCTAGCACATGGGTCCACGCGTGTCATTGGCTGGTCCGCGCCGCTCCGAGCCGGACCGCGGGAGCCTTCTCACGGCGATCCTCCGCCGTGGTCCCACCGCCCCGCCATTGTTGCGGAACGTCGACCTACCGCCCAGCCGGTCCAGCTGTCCGCGGCGCCTCCGGCGCCCCGTGCGGCGCCGCGATCACCCCCGCCTCCAGCCACCCGTAGCGCCCCGCGAGCACGCCCTTCGCGGTCGCGTAGTTCGCGACGTCGTCGTTGGCGCCGATCGCCGCGAAGGACGCCTCGCAGCGGCGGCGCGCCGCCTTGCAGAACGTGTCCGCCAGCTCGAGCGCGCTGCCCTCGCCGACGCCCTTGGCCGTGTCACGCACGGCGCGCGAGCACACAGCCGCCATCGCGAACAGTTCCGCGCCCACGTCCACCGCGCGGAAGAGCTGCGACTGGCGCCGCTCCAGCGCCGGACCGTTGACCACCATGAGGTGGAACACCTGGCGCGCGAGCCGGCGCGAGGTGCGCTCGATCCAGCGCAAGTGCCGCGCGAGCGCGCCGAACTCGCCGTACTGCGGCCAGCGGCCCCAGCCCAGCCAGCGCGAGGGATACCAGCCGGCGTAGAACAGCACCGAGTGGACCAGCCCGGAGAGGCGCCGGCCGGGCGGCACGCCCGGCATCACCACGTCGCCCGCGACCTTCAGGTGCACGTCCAGCGCCTCGCGCGCGATGAACAGCCGCATCACCTGGTTGCTGCCCTCGAAGATCTTGTTGATGCGCATGTCGCGCATGGCCTGCTCCAGCGCGATAGGCAGCTCGCCGCGCGAGGCGAGGCTCGCGGCAGTCTCGTAGCCGCGCCCGCCGCGGATCTGCACCGCGTCGTCCACGAGCGCCCACGCCGTGTCGCTGTTCCACATCTTGCCGATCGCGGCCTCGAGGCGGATGTCCGCCTTGCCGCGATCGGCGAGCAGCGCGCCGAGGTCCGCGACCGCTTCCATGGCGTACGTGTCCGCCGCCATCTTCGCGAGCATCTGCGCGACCGCGTCGTGCTTGCCCACGTTCTTGCCCCACTGCTGCCGGGCGTTGGCCCACTGGCGGCAGACGTTCAGGCACCACTTGCCGAGCGCGGCGCAGCCCGCGGGAATCGTCAGCCGGCCCGTGTTGAGCGTGATCAGCGCCAGCTTGAGTCCCTTGCCCTCGCCCCAGAGCAGGTTCTCCTTCGGCACGCGCACGTCGGTGAACTCGAGCACGCCGTTCTCGATGCCGCGCAGGCCCATGAACTCGAGGCGCTTCGCCACCTTGAACCCGGGCGAACTGGTCTCGA
>CAIXRL010000808.1 GCA_903921835.1 Candidatus Eiseniibacteriota bacterium
CGATGCGCCCCGCGCCCGCGGCGTCCGCGCCACCTCGTCCCACGGGCCCGCCCGCGGCGCGGCCGGCGCCGCCCATGTCGGCGCCGGCTCCGCCCGCGAAGCCGCGTTCCGTATGAGGGCAGCATGAAGATCTTCGCCAAATGGCTCGCGCTGCTGGGTCCCGCCGGGCTCGCGCCGATCGCGCCGGCAACCGCCGGCAGCGCGCTGGTCACGGTCATCGCGTGGTACGTGCCCCGGTTGCCGCTGCCGTTCTGGCCGGGCCTGCTGGCCTGGTTCGGCCTGCTGGTGATCGGCACGCTCATCGCGGTCTGGGCGGCGGGGGAGGCGGAAAAGGAACTCGGCCACGACGCCAAGCCCATCTGTATCGACGAGGCGGTCGGGCAGGTCATCTCGCTGTTGTTCGTGCCGCACACGATCGCGGCGTTCGCGACCGCGTTCGCGCTGTTCCGCGTGTTCGACGTGATCAAGCCGTTTGGCGCGCGCCAGATCCAGGACCTGCCCGGCGGCTGGGGCGTCGTGATGGACGACGTCATCGCCGGCATCGTCGCGTGCGTGGCGTTCCACGCGCTGCGTTTCGCTCTGGCGCACTTCGGGATGCACCTGCTCGGCTGAAGGCGGGGCTCCCGCAGCCGCACCGGGCACCCCTGTGGAGGGCCGCATGAACCTGGACCTGCATCACTTCGTCCGCGACGCGCTGCGCCGCGGGATCCCGCACGAGCGCATACGCGAGTTGCTGCGCGGCGCCCGCTGGCGCGCCGAGGAGATCGACGCCGAACTCGAGGCGTGGGCGGACGGCGAGCCCGGCCTGCCCGTGCCGCGGCGCAGGGTCTCATTCTCGGCGCGCGAAGCGTTCGTCTACCTGGTCATGTTCGCGACGCTGTACATCTTCACGTTCGACGTGGGCGCGATCCTGTTCGCGCTGATCGAGACGCGGCTGCGCGACGCGGCCATGGCGGGGCAGTCCGCGGCGCCGCCCATGATCCGCTGGGCGCTCGCGGGGGTCATCACCGCGCTGCCCATCTTCCTGTGGACCACGCACGTTGCCGATCGCGCCATCGCGCGCGAGCCGGAGAAGCGCCAGTCGGCCGTGCGTCGCTGGCTCACGTACCTCACGCTGTTCGTGGCGGCGCTCGTGCTCATTGTCGACTTCAGCACGGTGGTCAGCGGCGCGCTTTCCGGCGAACTGAGTGCGCGGACCGTGCTCAAGTGCCTGGTCGTGCTCGGCATTGCCGGCGCGGTGTTCGGCCACTACCTGATCGGTTCGCGGCGCGAGGAAGCCGAGGGTGAGGCGCCGGTGCGCCGCGTGAGCTGGATCGGCCGGCTGGGCGTCGCCGGCGCGCTGCTCGCGGTCGTGGCGGGGCTGTGGCTGAACGGGGCGCCCTCGCACTCGCGCGTGCGCGAGCTGGATGGCAGGCGGGTGGAGGCGCTGCGCCAGCTCGACGAAGCCGTGGCGCTCTTCTACGACCGCTCCGGGCGGCTGCCCGGCTCGCTCGACGAGCTCTCCAGCCTGCCGGGGCAGCGGTCCTACACGGGCATGCGCGATCCCGAGACCCGCGTGCGCTTCGGCTACCAGCGCGTGGATTCGTTGCGCTACCGGCTGTGCGCACGATTCTCCGGTTCCGACACGCTGGACGCGAGCGGCACGATGATCGACGAGCGCTGGCGGCACCCGGCCGGCGCCGTGTGGTTCGACCGCACCATGGTTCCCGGTCGGCCGCATCGCTGAAGGGGTGAGCGCGTTGCTTCGAGGCGGGCCATGGGGCAAAGTGGCATGCACCGAGTCGCGCCCCTGATCCGGAGTCCGCCATGCAGGTCGAGATCGTCACCATCGGCAACGAGATCCTGTCCGGCCGCACGCTGGACA
>CAIXRL010000809.1 GCA_903921835.1 Candidatus Eiseniibacteriota bacterium
GGGGCTCAAGGCGTCGAGCGCGGCCAAGCGGCCGTCCCAGTCCGAAAGGAGCCGAGACGGCGCGACTCGACCCCATGAGGGATCGAGCCGGCGACCGAGAATCTCGTGAACGGAGGACATCAGCGGCTCACGCCGTCGCGGCCTTCGCCACCTCCGCGAGCATCGCGAACGCAGGCGCGTCGCGCACGGCGAGGTCGGCGAGCAGCTTGCGGTTCACCTCGACGTTCGCCTTCTTCAGGCCCGCGATCATCGTGCTGTACGTGAGCCCGTTCAGCCGCGCGCCGGCGTTGATGCGCGTGACCCAGAGGGCGCGGAACGTGCGCTTCTTGAGCCGGCGGTGCTCGTAGGCGAACTGGCCCGCGCGCTGCACGGTCTGCAGTGCGGACTTGTAGAGCTTGCGGCGCCCGCTGAAGTTGCCCTTCGCGGCCTTCATGACCTTCTTACGGCGTGAACGGCCGGGTACGACTGTCTTTGAACGAGGCATCTTTCTGCTCCTTCTGCGGCCCCGCGCGCGCCGGTTTCAGGCGGCTGCGTCTCGGGGGTCGGGCGTTCGGGTCGCGGTCTTGGTCGGGATCAGCGCTGGCCGAGCATGCGAAGCACGCGCGCCTGATCGGCGCCGGCCACCACGACGGCAGAGCCCTTCTGGCGCTTCGGGGCGCGGCTATCGGCGATCATGCCGTGCCGCAGGTTCGAATGCCGGGCCATGGCCTTGCCGGTGCCGCTGATCTTGAAGCGCTTTGCCGCGGCGCGATTGGTCTTCTGCTTGGGCATCTGGTTTGTCTCCTTCAGTTCGACGGCGGCGCGTCCGCGCTCTTCGGCTCGGGTGCGCTCTTCTTTTGTTCGACGACCCTGGCCTTGGGCGCCATCACCATGCTCAGCGTGCGGCCCTCGGTGCGCGGAGACGTCTCGACCAGCGCCACGTCGGCGAGGTCGGTCATGATCGCCTCGATGATCTTGTAGCCCAGCTCCTGATGCGCCATCTCGCGGCCGCGGAAGGTGACCGTGAACTTCACCTTGTCGCGCTCGTCGAGGAACGTACGCGCATGCTTCAGCTTGAAGTTGTAGTCGTGGTCCTCGATCTTCGGGCGCATCTTGACTTCCTTCAGCTGCATCTGGTGCTGATTCTTGCGCGCCTTGCGTGCCCGGAGATTCTGCTCGTACTTGAACTTCCCGTAATCCATGATGCGACACACGGGCGGACGCGATGTCGCCGCGACTTCCACGAGGTCGAGACCCTTGGCCTGCGCCATCGTGAGCGCTTCGCGCGTCGTGATGATGCCGATCTGTTCCCCGTCGTCGCCGATCACTCGCACCTGCGGAACCCGGATGCGATCGTTGACGCGCGCTTCCTGCTGCTTGCCGGGAATGGTAATGGCGTTTCCCTCCATCGGCGGTGGTGCGCGATCGCCCGCTCGGAGCACGAAAAAGCGCCGGGCGGGATCTCGCATGAAACCCCGCCCGGCGCGCCCCCAGAGGGGTGCCGGAAACTCCGTGGTCCGATGCCAGCGGCTCGAACCCTAACCCTTTGCGAGACCCAGTGGTCCGCGGGGGTGAGAAGCGCGGGGCTTCTGCTTGAGTGCAGCAGATATCGTAGGCGAAGGCCGCCGGGGACGCAAGTCGGCGTCTCGCCCCTTATCTCCGCTCCAAAGAGGCGTGGCCTCGCGCGGCGGCCGGCCGATTGACACTGTCCTGGGCTCCTCCTTAGGTTGAGCCCGTTTCGCTCGGCCATCGGGCCGGGTCTCCACGGGAGGAACGCATGAAGTCACTCCGGATCACCGCTCTCGCCCTGCTCGCGCTGCTGCTGGCCGCTTCGGCTCTTGCCACCACCAGGGGGACGACGCTCTTCGGCGTCGAGCTCTCGAACGGGACGGCAGACCTGTACTCCACATACGGGGACAACTACATCACGGCGTTCGACCACTCCGAGGTCGGCGCCCAGGCGCAGCTGTGGCACTTCGTGACCAGCGATTACGCGATGACGTTCTCGGGGGCATGGGCATGTTCAACGAGACCGACAAGCCCGGGCCCGGAGCACCGGCGGGCTCGTCCGACCACAAGTACACGCAGAGTTCGTACAACGTGCGCATCGGCGGAGATCGCGTGGTCAGCCTGGGCGATCGCGCCACGCTGTTCTTCGGGCCCGGCATCGAGTACTGGAGTGGTAAGGCCAAGTGGGAGAACTTCTCCCAGATGAGGGAGAGCCAGAACGTCACCCGGATCAGCCTCTCCGGGCGCCTCGGCACCATCATGATGCTCTCGGATGCGGTCGGCTTCAGTTGCCAGATCGGCCGCAAGCTCGGAATCGCCTCGGCGACCGACGCGGGCCGCAAGGTCTCGTCGTGGCCGAGCAGCTTCGATGCCGCCGGCGGGCTGGTGTTCAGCTTCGGCAAGTGACGGTCACGGCTTCTCCGTTGACGTCAATGCGCCCCGGGGCCAGTCTCCGGGGCGCATTGTCCTGCCCGATCGACTGCACCCTGGAGAGTCCGACATGCACCGTGCCCTCGTCCGCGGTCTCGCGCTCACGCTGCTCGCGCTGGTTACGGCCGCACCGGCGCGCGCACAGCCTCCCGGTGCGCCACTCCCGCCGCCCGCGGCGCCGGCTCCGCGTGACTCCACCCGGCACCGTCCGCCGAGGCTGCACCCGTGGCTCGAGTTCGGCGGCGGCTGGATCAGCGGCCCGGCCCGGTTGAGGCAGTACTACGAAGCCAGCCAGGGTTTCGCCGCGGGACTCGAGGCGCGTCCTGCGCCGCGCTGGGCGCTGCGCGGCGCGCTCGACTACCAGATGCTGGTCGCGAACGGCTGGGCGGATCTCCATGTCGTCGACGCTGCCGCCAATCGGGCGACCACGGTGCGCACCCGGACGCAGACCACGGGCTGGATCGCCGGCGCGCGCGCCGAGGCGGGCGCTCGGCTGGGCGGTGACTTCTGGCTGACGGCGGGCGGGGGCGGCGGCCACATTCACAGCGGGTTGAGCGGCGTCGAGACGGACGCGCTTTCGGGCTACAGAGTGCTCACCTCCGGCGACGTCGCGAACGGCTGGGGGTGGCTGTGGACCGCGGCCGTTCGCTACGACTTCACCCCTGATCCCCGCGTGCCGCTGGGGATCGACGTGCGGACGTCGTCGCTGCAGCGTCGCCACGATTCGGCGCGCACGTCGTCGGTGCGCCTGTGCTTCCGCATCCCCGAGAGCGGGCCACGGGGCGCGCCGCGTCGTCGTTACCGCTGACGCCGCGCGCGACGAAGGCCCCGGCGGAGCGATCCGGTCGGGGCCTCGTGCGCTGGTGCAGCCTGCCGTGAACGTCAGCGCGCGCGCGTGCGGATCTCTTCCCGGAGACGAACCACCAGCTGCTCGCGCGGCATCGTGCCCAGGTCGCCCTGGCCCTTGCGCCGCGGCGCGCACGTGCCGGCCTCGGCATCGCGCGGCCCGACCACGACCATGTAGGGCACCTTCTGCAGCTCGGCGTCGCGGATCTTGGCGCCCATCTTCTCGTCGCGCGTATCCACCTCGACCCGCACCCCCGCAGCCCTGAGCATTTCCGCGGTCTGCTGGGCGTATTCGAACGCCCTCGCGTGCACGGGCACGATCATGGCCTGCAACGGCGCCGCCCACACCGGGAACTCGCCGCCCGTGTGCTCGATGAAGATCCCCACGAAGCGTTCCAGCGATCCGTAGAGAGCGCGGTGCAGCATGATCACCTCGTGGTCCTGCCCGTCGGAACCCGTGAAGTAGACGCCGAAGCGCTTGGGCAGGTTCAGGTCCACCTGGATCGTCGGGCACTGCCACTCGCGGCCGATCGCGTCGCGCAGCTTGACGTCGATCTTGGGGGCATAGAAGGCGCCGCCGCCCTCGTCGATCTCGTACGGCAGTCCGCGGTGCTCCAGCGCCTGCTTGAGCGCGTTGGTCGCGAACTCCCACTCCGCGTCGCTTCCCAGGTACTTGTCCAGCGGGCGCGTGGCGAGGTAGCAGCTGTACTCGTAGCCGCAGGTCTTGAGCAGCAGGTCCATGAGCGCGAGGACGCCCTCGATCTCAGACTGCAGCTGATCCGGCGTGCAGAAGATGTGCGAATCGTCCTGCGTGAACCCGCGCACGCGCTCCATGCCGTGCAGCACGCCGCTGCGCTCGTAGCGGTAGACCGTGCCGAGTTCGGCGTAGCGCAGCGGCAGCTCGCGGTAACTGTGCTTGCGGCTGTTGTAGATCATGATGTGGTTCGGGCAGTTCATCGGCTTGACGCGATACGCCTGCTCGTCCACCTGCATGGGCGCGTACATGATGTCGGCGTAGTTCTGCAGGTGCCCGCTGATCTCGTAGAGCTTCTCGCTGGCGATATGGGGCGTGTAGACGAGCTGGTATCCCGCCTTGAGGTGCTCCTCCTTCCAGAACGTCTCCAGCATGTGCCGCACCATGCCGAGCCGCGGATGCCAGTGCACCAGCCCCGGGCCCACTTCCTCGTGGATCGAGAACAGGTCCAGCTCGCGCCCGAGCTTGCGGTGATCGCGCTTGAGCGACTCCTCAATGCGTTTCAGATGCTCGTCCAATTCCGCCTGCGACTCGAACGCGGTGCCGTAGATGCGCTGGAGCATCTCGTTCTTCTCGGAGCCCAGCCAGTACGCACCGGCGACGTGCGTGAGCTTGAACGCGGTCACATTCGCGGTGCTCACGACGTGCGGACCGCGGCACAGGTCGAGGAACTCGCCGTTGCGATACGTCGTGACCTTCGCGCCCTCGGGAATCTGCGAGAGGAAGTGGAGCTTGTACTTCTCGTTCGCCCACACCTTCGCCGCCTCGTCGCGCGTGGTCTCCGCGAACTCGAACGTCTGGCCTGCCCTGACGACCTCGCGCATGCGCGCCTCGATCGTCTCCAGGTCTTCCGGCGTGAAGGGTGTCGGCTTCGCGAAGTCGTAGTAGAAACCGCCATCGACCGGCGGGCCGCCTGCGACCTTCACCTCCGGAAACAGCTCCGTCACCGCCGTCGCCAGGATGTGCGCGGCCGAATGGCGCATGCGGTAGAGCGCCTCCCCACCGGGGTAGCGCGACAGGTCGGGACCGGAGGCTGGAGCGGGCTGCGGCATGGCGGAGCCTTTCGTGGACGGCGTGTTTCGGCGCGTGACACAAAAAAGGGGCGGCGCGCCGGCCTGCCGGCGTGCGCGCCCCAGAATGAAGTGGTGGGCGTTACTGGACTTGAACCAGTGACCCCTTGCTTGTCGAGCAAGTGCTCTACCAGCTGAGCTAAACGCCCCTCATGTGGCCGAGTAAAGCGTAGGCGCACGCGAGCGTCAAGCCGGTCGCAGGCGCTCGCGCGTGACGCGGACCTGCGGCCGCCTTCGGCATCGTCAGCCCCGCCCCCATCGACGCAACTTCAGACGCAGCGGCCCACGACCTCCGCGATCGTGCGGATCTGCGCCACGAGCTCGTCGAACTGGTGCGGGTAGAGCGACTGTGCGCCATCGGACAGCGCGTGGTCGGGATCGTGGTGGACCTCGATGATGAGCCCGTCCGCACCCGCGGCGATAGCCGCGCGCGCCATCGGCGCGACCTTGTCGCGGATGCCCACGCCGTGGCTCGGGTCCACGATCACCGGCAGGTGCGAGAGTTCCTTCACCACCGGCACGGCGTTCAGGTCGAGCGTGTTGCGCGTGTAGGTCTCGAACGTGCGGATGCCGCGCTCGCAGAGCATGACCTGCTGGTTGCCCTGCGCCATGATGTGCTCCGCGGACATCAGCCACTCCTCGATCGTGCTCGAGAGCCCGCGCTTGAGCATGACCGGCTTCCGCGTCAGTCCCACCTCGTGCAGCAGCGAGTAGTTCTGCATGTTGCGCGCGCCGATCTGCAGGATGTCGGCGTAGCGCGAGAGCAGCCCGACCTGCTGCGTGTCCATCACCTCGCTGATCACCGCGAGGCCGTTCGCGTCCGCGGCGCGCCGGAGGATCTTGAGACCCTCCTCACCGAGGCCCTGGAAGGCGTACGGCGACGTGCGGGGCTTGTACGCGCCGCCGCGCATCACGGTCGCGCCGGCCTTCGCCACGGCGGCGGCGATGGTGAAGGCCTGCTCCTCGCCCTCCACCGAGCACGGGCCCGCCATGATGGTGATCGCCTGCGCGCCGACCATGGCGCGCCCGACGCTGATGATGGTGTCGTGCGGATGGAACGCCCGACTCGCCAGCTTGAACGGCCGCGGGAGCTTCTGCGCGGACTCGACGCCCGGCCACGATGCGACGTCGTCGAACGTGACGGCGCTCAGGTCCCCGACCGCAGCGATGCGTGCGCGGCCATCATGGTCCGTGCGGTGCACGGCGAGGCCCGCCATGCGCAAGTGCGTCATGACGTCGCTGGCCGTGACTTCCGTCGCACCGGGCTTGAGCAGGATGAGCATCGCGGCTTCCGGCCTTTCAACGAACAAGCCCACGCCGGTCTGGCATGGGCTGGGAGATCACGTGGACTCGGGCACCTCAGCGGGCCACGGCGCTCTCCCCGCCTCGCCAGGCGAAGCGAAACCAGCGACAGGACCACCAGAATCGACGAGCAGACACGAAGCGCCTCCGGGTCGGTGCATCCGAGGCAAAAAGCGTAGCATCGCGCTCGCGCACGGGTCAATGGTGGCGCGCGACATGGCGGCGCGCGGCAGGCCGCGCATCGGCCTGGCGGGCACGATCGCAACCTCGTTCCGCACTGCGAACGCCGGCGTACCGCTCACTTCTCCCTTCCGCGCAGGGCGCGCTGGCGCAGCCAGGCGTCCATGAGCGTGACCGCCATCATGGCCTCGGCGACCGGCACCACGCGCGGGCAGATGCACGGATCATGGCGGCCGGTGATGGCTCGCGTTTCGGTGCCCCCTCCCGCCCTGGCCATGACCTGTGGCATGCCGATGCTCGTCGCGGGCCGCACGGCAACCCGAACCACGACGTCATTGCCGTTCGAGATCCCTCCGGCGATGCCGCCCGCGTGGTTGCTCGCGAAGCGTTCGCCGTCGAACACGTCGTTGGCCTGCGAGCCGCGCAGCGCCGCCACGGCGAAGCCGCAGCCGATCTCGACACCCTTGGTCGCGGGGATGGACAGCATCGCGGCGCCGAGCATCGCGTCCAGCTTGCTCATGGTCGGGTCGCCCCAGCCCGCGGGCACGCCGCGCGCGACCAGCTCGACCACGCCGCCCACCGAGTCCTTCGCGTCGCGCGTCTTCTCGATGAGCTCGATCATGCGCGCGGCCGCCTCGGCGTCGGGGCAACGGACGGCGTTGCTCTCCGCCACGTCCCAGTCCCGTCGCAGGGCAGCAACGTCCGCGACGCGCACCGTGCCGCCGACGATGCTGACACCCACGGTGGCGAGCGCCGCCTTGGCCAGCGCGCCCGCGGCGACGCGGCCCACGGTCTCGCGGCCGGAGGAGCGACCACCGCCGCGGTGGTCGCGCACGCCGTACTTCTGCGCGTATGCGTAGTCGGCGTGGCCGGGCCGGTAGACGTCCTTGAGCGCGTCGTAGTCCTGCGAGCGCTGGTCGTTGTTGCGCACGAGCAGCAAGATGGGCGCGCCCGTGCTGAGTCCATCGAAAACGCCCGAGACGATCTCGACCTGGTCGGCTTCCTGCCGCGACGTCGTGATGGCGCTCTGGCCGGGCCGCCGGCGATCCAGCTCCCGCTGCACCGCCGCGGCGTCCACAACCATGCCCGGCGGCATGCCGTCCACGAGCACGCCCACGCCGGGGCCGTGCGACTCGCCGAACGTGGTCAGCGTGAACAGGCGTCCGAAGGTCGAGGACATCTCAGCGCTTCCGGCCCTTCGCACGCGGCTTCGCCGCCGGCCTCTTCGCCGCCACGGCGTTGAGCCTGGCGCGGAAGGCAAGGTGATTCCTCACCATGGTCTCGAAGTTGTGCAGGTAGCTCGGGCGGATCTTCGCGCGGGCCCCCTCGATCCACGGCTTGCACTTCTCCCACGTCACCACGTCCTCGCCCGTGTGCTCGAAGAACAACTCGTCATGGAGCACGCCGCGGTTCACGAGCGTCGCGACCATCTCCCAGTACGAGAAGGTCATGCGGAACCAGCGGTCCTCGTCGCTGTGCGAGAGGTAGCTCGACTGGATCTCGTCCCACGTCTTCGGCGTCTGCTCGGTGAGAAACCACTTGCGAGCGCGGCGCAACTCGGGATCCCGGCGGATCTCGTAGAGGCGCAGCAGGAGCTCGGCGTCGGCGTGCGTCGGCTTGCGGGACATGACGGTCCTCCTCCGTGGCGTGCCCGCCGCGGCCGCGGGCGGGCGGATCAGGATACCGAAACTGTCACCGCCGATGCGCAGCGTCAACCGCAGCGTGGCAGCAGCAGCGCCCCGCCCGTACAGAGCACGAGCGGGGCACGTCGGCGCGCCCCGCTCGTGTCCACACCTGCTCGCGGCGCTACTCGGGCTTCCACTCCGGCAGCCGTCCCGGCGTCCAGGGCGCGCCCTCGCCTTCCGCACGCGCCTCGAGCGCCGACAGGTCGCCCGACATGCTCCGCAGCGTGAGCAGCGCCCTCGAGAACTCGGCCGCCACGATGTCGATGTTCTCGCGGTGCGTCTGGGTGGGAGCGCAGGTCGAATTCCAGCCGCCGCCGATCACCTGGTTGAGGCGCTCGAGCATCGCAGGTGGACTGGACTCATTGTATCCACGCACGACCGGGTCTCCGTCGAACGTGACCGCCAGGTCGCGCAGCCGCGCCCCGAGGGCAGACACCTCCCTGCGCAGATCCTCCGACGGTGCCGGCGTGGAGGCGAGCGCCTTCGTGAGCAGCGTCACGCGCTGCTGCAGCTCGCCCAGGCCGCGCGCCGCGCCCAGCACCCCGCGCTGCAGCTTCGCCGTGCGGCGCTGGAACGCGAGCAGCGCGGCGCGGTCCGGCGCGGTCAACGTGCCCGACGCCGCGGCCTCGCAGACGAACGGCTGCGCCTCCCCCAGTTGCGTCAGGGTTCCTCCCACGCGTCGCGCCAGCGTCACGCTGTAGGCTCCCGGCACCGCGAGCGGGCCGTCGGGTGAATCGTCGAACTCGCTCCGCTGCCGCGGCGCCGCTTCGGCCGGCGCGAGTGAGGCCCAGCGCAGGTCCCACGCGACCCGGTGGAATCCCTGCGTCGCCGGAGCATCGAGACGGCGCACGATCTCGCCCGCGGCGTTCGTGATCGTCAGCACGATCGCAGGCGCCTCTTCGCGAGCCTCGGCCCGCAGGCTGTCCCAGCCGGGATAGAACGAGTTCGCGCCAGCCTTCTCCTGGTCGCGCTCGCGATCGTGGCGCTGCTCCTTGAGCGGCTTGAAGCCATCGCGCAGCCAGTAGGTGAACGCCGCGCCGTATGGCGGGTTCTCGGCCACGTAGAAACTCTCGCCCTGTGCCGACTTTCCGGGCCCGCCCAGGGGCGTCTCCGGAATGTACATGGCAGTCTTGCGAACGGGCAGCAGCGTCGCCTCGGCAGCGAGCTGCGACTCGCTCGCCATCTGGCGCAGCGGCGTCAGGTCGTCGAGGACGTAGAAACCGCGCCCAAAGCCGGCCAGCACGAGATCGCCCTCGCGCTTCTGCACGGCCAGGTCGCGGATGCACTGCACGGGCAGCCCGCCCTTGAAGCGTATCCACTTCCTGCCGCCGTCGGGCGTGAAGAACGCGCCAAACTCGGTGCCCGCGTAGAGCAGGTTCGCATTCACGGGGTCCTCGGCGAGCGCGTAGACGGAGCCGTTCGCAGGCAGGTCGCCGGCGATGCTGGTCCACGACTTGCCGCCGTCTCCGCTTCGGAGCACGTACGGCTTGAAGTCGCCCATCTTGTGCCGGTCGAACGTGGCGTACACGGTCTGGTCCGCGTGCTCGGACGCCACGACGCGCGAGACGTAGGCGAACTCGCCCACGCCCGGGAAGTTCTCGATCCTGCGCCAGTGCGCGCCGCCGTCGTCGCTCGCCTGGATGAGCCCGTCGTCCGTGCCGACGTAGAGCAGCCCTTCGCGACGCGGCGATTCGCTCAGCGCGACGATGTTGCCGTAGAGCGACGTGGAGGCGTTCTTGGCCACCGCGTCCGCGCTCCAGACGCGGCCCATGACCGCGAGCCGGTTGCGATCGATCTGCCGGGTCAGGTCCGGGCTCACGGGCTTCCACGAGTCACCGCGGTCGTCGCTGCGGAGGAGCCGTTGCGCGGCGAGGTAGAGCCGCGTGTGCGAGTGCGGCGACAGGATGAAGGGGGCGTCCCAGTTCCAGCGGAGTCCGGGTTCGCCCGGCGGGCTCTGCGGCTGGATGTCCACCGACTCGCCGTTGCGGCGGTCGAAGCGCACGATCCCGGCGTGCTGCGACTCGGAGTAGACGATGTTCGGATCCGCGGGATCGACGCGGCTCTGGAAGCCGTCTCCACCCGTGGTGATGAACCAGTCGGAGTTGCGGATCCCGTGCACGGTCATGGTGCGCGAGGGGCCGCCGAGCGTGTTGTTGTCCTGCGTGCCACCGTAGACGTTGTAGAAGGGCGCACTGTTGTCCACGTCGAGCTTGTAGAACTGCGTGATGGGCAGATTCGAGAAGAAGTTCCACGTCGCGCAGCGGTCGAACGTCTGGTAGAGCCCGCCGTCGCAGCCGACCAGCAGGTGCTCGCTGTCGTCGGGATCGATCCACACGACGTGGTTGTCCACGTGCTTGGACTTCTCCCCCGCGCGCCGCCACGTCTTGCCATGATCGTCCGAGGCCTGCAGGTAGGTGTCGATCGCGTAGAGGCGGCCCGGCTGTTTCGGGTCGGTGAACAGCTTCTGGTAGTACTGCGGGCTGGAGCTGGCGAGGTCGTTCATCTTCTCCCAGTTCGCGCCGGCGTCGGTCGAGCGATAAACACCGCCGCCGGTCCCTGCGGCCTCGACCATGGCGTAGACGACGTTGGGCTCGAGCCGCGAGGTCGCGAGCCCGATGCGACCGAGGTCGTCCTTGGGCAGCCCCTCCGCGAGCTTCGTCCACGTCTCGCCCGCGTCGGTGCTCTTCCAGACGCCCGAGCCGGGGCCACCGTCGATCAGCGTCCACACCTTGCGATGGCGCTGGTACGTGGTGGCGTAGAGGATGTCGGGATTGCGCGGGTCGAAACACACCTCGTTCGCGCCGGTCCACTCGTCCACCTTCAGCACCCGTTTCCACGTCCTGCCGCCGTCGGCCGTCTTGTAGAGCCCGCGGTCGCCACCCGGCGCCCACAGCGGTCCCTGCGCCGCGGCGAACACGACGCTGGAGTTGCGCGGATCGATCGCGATCTGCCCGATGTGCTCGGACGCCCCGAGGCCCACGTTGCGCCACGTGCGTCCGGCGTCGTCGCTGCGGTAGATCCCGTCGCCCCAGCCCACGCTGCGCTGGCTGTTGTTCTCGCCCGTCCCGACCCATACGGTGAGCGGGTGGGACGGGTCCACGGCCACGCAACCGATGGAAGACGTGCCCTGGCTGTCGAAGATGGGCGTCCACGTCGTGCCGGCGTTGGTGGTCTTCCACACGCCGCCGTAAGCGGAGGCGACGTACCACGTGCGCTTGTCGTCGGGTGCCACTGCGATGTCCACGATGCGACCCGAGGTCAGCGCAGGCCCGATCGAGCGAAAGGGCAGGCTCTTGAACGTGTCGGCCGTGAGGCGGACCTTGCTCTCGGTGCCCCCGGCGGACGCGCTCCGCCCCTCGCTCTTCGTGGCCGCACACGCGGCGGAGGACAGCAACGCCACCAACAACAGCGAAGCGGGCAGGCGATTCATCTGGGCATCCTCGGAAGGCGTGGGCGACGGAGACAGCCAGCTGCCGACGCAGTGGACCGCAGCACGCGGGGCGCCGTCAACGATTCCCCCCTCCCCGCGCGACGAGCGCGGCACGCCGGGCCGCGAGCGTGGCCGTGGCGGCGCCTTCACGGGCGTCACGAGTCTCATTCGGCCGGTGCGCCATCCCGGTGCGCTATCCCGTGGCAACCGATCGCGGCAGGTGCCACAATGCGGGATGCGCGCCGCGGCAGCCGCGGCGCGCATCCCGAGGGAGGGCGCCATGAAGTGTCCGAGTTGCTCCGTCGAGTTGGCCGACGATGTGCTTCGCTGCGAGGCGTGCGGTACCGAGTTCGGGGTCGAGGACCCCGGGGACGATGCTGATCCCGATGCCGAGCTGGCCTGCGTCGAACTCGTGCGGTCGTCGTCCGAGTACGAGGTCGTCGCGTCGCTGCTCGAGGCCGAGGGCATCCCGGTCGCCCTGCACAACCACGTCGGCTTCGCCCTGCGCGGCCTGGCAGACGGGCCGTTCACGTGGGACCCGGCCTACGATGCGGTGCGTGTCATGGTCCCGAGGGCCTTCGAGCAGGCCGCGCGGGAGTTGATCGCGACGCAGGTGTCGCCCGGCGCCGACGCGGAGGAGACGGAGACGCCGGCCAACTGACCGGCGTCCCCGGACCCGCACGCGCTCACACGCGCAGGTAGTCACCCTGCCAGTCCGTGATGCGTTTCTTGATGTCGATGCCGCGCGTCAGCTTGCCGTCGAGCACCTCGTGCAGCAGCCCGGGTAGCTCGGCATCGCCCGCAAAGCGCAGCGCGGTGAACTGCGCCGTCGTGAGCTGCGTGAAGCGCCCCGCCAGCTCGGGGGCGAGCCGCTGGACCCGCAGCGACACCTCGAGCCGGATCAGGCGGTCCTGCGCGGTGAGCGCGAACGCCCGCGCAAACCACGCCACCAGCAGGAGCGCGAAGGCCAGCACGACCTGGAACGCGCCGTCCACGGACGGGCGCTGGTTGAGTGACAGGAGCGCGTGCAGCGCGAACGCCATGATCAGGCCGAGGCACACGAAGTGGAAGGCGGGAACGTAGCGCGCGTGGTTCGCGAGGTTCTGTTTCGGATCGGACATGGGATCTCCCGGCGGGACGTCGGTGGAGGAACGTGCGGTCGCCAGGCAGGGTCGATGCGGGCGAACCGGGCGTCAAGGCGCACCCGGCGCCGACGCGGTAGCTGAGCGGCGCACGGGGGTTAGCCTGCTTTCCCGTGTGCCCTCTTTGGCTTGACGTGGACTTGACTTGGCGTTTCCCCCGCCATGGCCGATAGTCCCCTTGTCTTCGGTTGCTATGGATGTGTAGCCAGCGTTCAGATTCCGCCAGAGACTCAGCTGGCGGAGTTTTTG
Source organism: Candidatus Eiseniibacteriota bacterium (assembly GCA_903921835.1). Lineage (GTDB taxonomy): Bacteria > Eisenbacteria > RBG-16-71-46 > RBG-16-71-46 > RBG-16-71-46 > CAIXRL01. Next base: position 13,077 of record CAIXRL010000809.1, read on the forward strand.
TTGGCGCACCATCTGGGAACGACTGGAGACTCGGTCATATCGACCGGACGTCGCCGCGGCGTGATACGCGGAAAGTACGGGTCTTCGGACCCGGATACATCAGGAGCTTCAAGTGGCTAGTGGCACCGTGAAGTGGTTCAACGAGGCGAAGGGCTTTGGCTTCATCTCCCAGGCGGATGGCGAAGACGTGTTTGTTCACTTCTCCGCGATCCAGGGTGAGGGTTTCAAGACCCTGGCTGAGGGCGAAGCGCTCGAGTTCGACGTGACGCGTAGTCCGAAGGGGCTGCAGGCGGCGAACGTTCGCAAGGCTTAAGTCGCAACGAGGTACCACCTCGCGCTAAAGGGGCGGTGTCCGCAAGGACACCGCCCTTGGCGTATCCGGCCGGCTGGCCGCGCCGAGGACCGGGCACGAACCTCCACTCCCCGCGCGCGCATCTACACGCGTCCGGTCACGGGGACGGCGGGATCCCGGAACGCCACGGGCCCACACTCCCCTGCACGCCCGGTTCGCGACGGCGCGGGATGGCGACGGAGGAGCGCATCGGATGAGCAAGCTGCTTTGGGCCTTCCAGCTCCTGCTGGCGGCGCTGTTCCTGTTCGCGGGCGTGATGAAGTTCGTGATGCCCGGCGAGGTGATGA
>CAIXRL010000810.1 GCA_903921835.1 Candidatus Eiseniibacteriota bacterium
ACTACCGGCCCACGCCGTGGTGAGGCCCGTCGCGGCGGCGTCGCGCCGCCCGCCCGTTCTCCCCGGGGCGGGTTTGCTGGCGGGTCCGCGCCGGGCGCCTCGACCCGGACGATTCACGAGCCCGCGGCCTGCGAGCGCGATCTGCGCGCCATCCACTGCGAAGCTCGACCGGCCGCTGTCCTCATCGTGTGGACAACACGGTTGCGGCGCGGCCGGCCGAGCTTCTTGCGGCTGACGCATACCTCGCACTCTCGGCTCGCGGTGCATGAATAGTCCGGGTTACCCTGCCGTGATGGAACTGCTCCGACTGTTTTCCGACAACCTGCTGCCCGTGTTCCTGATCGCGGGCGTCGGCTGGCTCCTGACCGCCCGGATGGGGGTGGACCCGCGCGCCGTCGCGCAGGTGAGCCTCAACGTGCTGGCGCCGGCGCTCATGTTCGATCTCATCCTGCAGAACCGCCTGCCGCCCGCGGACCTCGTGCGCATGATGGGTTACGGCTTCGCGTGCCTGCTCGTGCCGGCGGCGCTGGCGTTCGCGATCGCGCGCTGGCAGGGCTGGTCGCGTTCGATCACCAGCGCGGTCGTGCTCGCGGTGATGCTCACCAACTCGGGCAACTACGGCCTGTCGGTGACCGTGCTCGCGTTCGGCCAGCGCGGCCTGGCGCAGGCCAGCCTGTTCTTTCTTGCCTCGTCCATCGTCAGCTACACGGGCGGCGTGTTCGTGGCCTCGCTCGGACGCACGAACGTGCGCTCGGCGCTCGTCGCGCTGGCCTGCACGCAGACGGTGTGGGCTGTGGTGCTCGCGTTCGTGCTCTCCGGCCTGCGCGTCCAGGTGCCGGGACCCGTGGTGAACGCCGCGCACATGCTGGCCACGGCGTGCGTGCCGGTCTTCCTGCTCGCGCTGGGCATGCAGCTCCACGGCGCGCGGCTGCGCGGCCCGTGGCGCCCCATGGTGGCCGCCACCGCCATTCGCCTGGGCGGTGGCATCGCGGCGGGGATCCTGTTCGCGCCGCTGTTCGGGCTCGCGGGCGTCCCGAGGCAGGCGGGCATTCTGGAGTCGGGCATGCCGTCCGCGGTGGTCGCGACACTGCTGGCGAGCGAGTACGACGTCGAGCCCGCGTTCGTGGTCTCGGTGGTGCTCGTCACCACCCTGCTCAGCCCCTTCACGCTGACGCCGCTGCTGGCCTACCTGCACGCCGGGTGACGAGGGTGGGCGACGAGCGCGACGACGCGGACGACGACGCCCCCCGCGACGAGGACGCGCCGCACACGCTGCCGATCGAGGACTGGATCGACCTGCACTCGTTCCGGCCGCGCGACGTTCCGGACGTGGTGCGCGACTACCTCGACGCCGCGATCGCCGCGGGCTTTCGCGATGTGCGCATCGTCCACGGCCGCGGCATCGGCGTGCAACGCGAGCGCGTCCGTGCGCTGCTTGCCGCGAGCGCGAGCGTTGAGTCGTTCGCCGACGCGCCGCCGGGGCGCGGGCACTGGGGCGCGACGATCGTGCGGTTGCGAGGGCCGGAAGCGGGCCCGGGCGGGCAGGAGCCGGATCGCCGGCGTGGATAGCGCGGATTCGCTGCGCGGACATTCGGCGCGAGCGGCTCTTCTCCGATTCAGCGACTGCCGACACGCGCGACGGGTGTTGCCCTGCGCGATGCGCACGAATTCCTGCGCACACCGGCGAGGGTGCTGGGTGTGGCCGCGGCCACGACCGTCATCTTCCAGCGGTTGCGCCAGCCGGTCGTGTCCGGCCACATGCTGGCGGGCCGCATCCCCGGCCGCCACCTGGCGATGCCGCTCCTGGCCGACAGGGCAATGGGTCGGACGTTTTCCGATCCGGGCATTGTCCTTCTCATGTGTTTGCTCGGGCTGGAGTTCAGCGCCGATAACTCTCCCTTGACGCCCGAATTGCCGCGAGATGCCCGGACGCGAGAGTGGGTGGCTGGCGGCGCGTCAGCGTGCGCCGGGTGCGCGTGCGCGGCGTATCGCGGCGCGATTGCGAATCGTTCTCGCGCGACAGCACGTTGCGAGCCGTGCGGGCGCGTACGAGCGCCAAGAATGGGCGTGGTATGAAGTGATGGCTGCCCCCGCGAAACGTCGCCCCCGCGGTGGATCTCGCGATGAAGTTCCAGCAGGTGGACCGTCTCGCCGATCACGTCGTGCTTCCCGGTCTGGCTTCGGTCGTTTCGCAGGGATGCGAGAACACCGCGGAGACGCTGGCCTACATCGCCGTCGCGGACGAGCGGAAGCTGTACCTGCCGGCGGCCTACCCGTCGATGTACCAGTACTGCCTCGGCGAGCTGCACATGTCCGAGGATGCCGCCGCCAAGCGCATCCAGGCGGCCCGCGCGGCCCGGCAGTTCCCCGCGATCTTCGACGCGGTGGAGCAGGGCAGGCTGCACCTGAGCGGCGCGTGCATGCTGGCGCCGCACCTGAGCCGGGAGAATGCGGCGGAACTGATCGAGGCGGCCACGCACAGGAGCAAGGCCCGGATCGAGACGTTGCTTGCCGAGCGCTTCCCGAGCCCGGACGCGCCTACGCTCGTGATGGCCATCGAGCCGGCTGGCGCCAACGGTCCGGAAGGTCAGGAACATGTTTGTGAAAGTGGAGAACAACATGCCCCGGGGCATGTTGATGTGCACGACGGGCAACTGGCCGCGCGGCGACTTGCTCCCGACGCCCCGCGCGCGAAGGTCACGCCGCTCGCCCCGCAGCGCTTCAAGGTGGAGTTCACGCTCGACGGGGACGCGCATCGCGATCTGGTGCAGGCGCAGGCGCTGCTTGGGCGCGCGGTTCCCTACGGGGATGTTGCCGAGGTGTTCAAGCGCGCGCTGCGCGAGTACGTCCGGCACCTGAAGCGGCGGAAGTGCTTCGCGACGGAACGCCCGCGGCCCTGCCCGCGGCGCCGCTCTTCGGATCCCAGGCATGTTCCCGCCGCGGTTGCGCGCGCCGTGTGGGAGCGCGATGGCAACCAGTGCACCTTCGTGAGCGACGAGGGCCACCGCTGCGAGGAGCGCTCGGGTCTGGAGCTGGATCACGTGATTCCGGTCGCCCGCGGCGGCGAGGCGACACCGGACAATCTTCGCCTCGTGTGCCGACCGCACAATCAGCACGCGGCCGATCTCACGTACGGGAAGGGCTTCATGGACGAGAAGCGCAGCGAGGCTCAACTCCAGGCCGCCGAGGCGAAGGCGCAGAAGGCCGCCGCCAACGCGGCGAGGGCCCGCGAGCGGGCGGCCGCAGCGGAGGGACTCGCCGCGGCGGGCGACGTGATCCCCGGCCTCAGGATCCTCGGCTACCGCGGCGAAGACCTGCGCGACGCCGCCAGACTGGCCGCGGCCATTCCCGACGCGACGACCGAAGTGCGCATGCACTACGTGATCAAGGGCCTCGGCCGGGCCAGCATGAGCCGGCTCACGCACGGCGCGCGAAGTCCGGTGTGATGCGGCGGCGAATACGTGGCGCTGGTCTCCACATGGGAGCCCAGCGCCGTCGCGTCTCGCCCGACCAGGGACGGCGTCCTACTTGCCGAACAGCCTCACCACGCCGGTCGTCATCCACGGCATGTAGGTGATCATCAGCACGCCGATTCCGATGATGATCAGGAACGGGACCACGTGCCGGTACAGCTCGGGCAGCGGCTTGTTGAAGCGCGAGGACGACAGGAACAGGTTCAGTCCCACGGGTGGGAACAGGAAGCCGAGCTCGAGGTTTGCGAGGAACACGATGCCGAGGTGCACCGGGTCGATCCCGAACGCCGCGCCGATCGGCGCCACGAGCGGGGCCAGGATCACGATGGCCGAGTAGATCTCGAGCACGCTGCCCAGCACGAGCAGCACCACGTTCAGCGCGAGCAGGAACACGATCGGCGAGTGGATGTTCGCCCGCACCGCGCCCAGCAGCAGGTCCGGGATCTGTGCGTCCACGAGCCAGCTCGTCAGTCCCATGGCGCTCGCGAGCAGAATGAGCACCGAGCCGCACAGCACGCCGGCCTTGAGCAGCACGCCGGGCAGGCCGCGGAAGAGGTGAATGTCGCGGGTGATGAAGCACTCGACGACGATCGCGTAGGCAAACGCCACGGCTGCGGCCTCCACCATCGTGGCCAGGCCGGAGGTGAACAGCGCCACGACCAGGAGCGGCACCGCGAGCTCCCACTTCGCGCTCCACAGCGACTTCACCAGCTCGCCCCACTCGAACGGCTGGCGCGGCGAGTTCACCTTCCTGCCCATGTGCACGCCGTAGAGCCCGACGATGAGGACGAGAAGCGTACCGGGCACGAGGCCGGCCAGGTAGAGCGAGTCGGCGGGAACGTTGGCGACGATCGCGTAGAGGATGACGGGCAGGCTGGGAGGGAAGAGCAGCCCGAGGCTGCCGGACGCCGTGACCAGCCCGAGCGAGAAGCCCTCGGGGTAGCGGTCCTTGAGCAGGATGGGGTAGAGCAGGCCGCCCAGCGCCATGATCGTGATGCCGGAGCCGCCGGTGAACGTGGTGAACAGCGCGCACACCGCGACCACCAGCACCGCGACGCCGCCGGGCATCCAGCCGAACATCGCGCGGAAGAAGCGCACGAGCCGGTGCGAGGCGTTGGATTCCGCGAGGATGTAGCCGCACGCGGTGAGCAGCGGGATCGCCGGCAGCGTCGGCGACACCATGAGCCGGTAGACCTCCGCGGTGACGGCGGAGACCGGGACCGACTCCTTGAAGAACAGCACCAGCGCGATGCCGCCCATGGCGAGAAAGACCGGCGAGCCGACGAGCGTCGCCGCGATCACCAGCACGAGCAGCGGCAGCCACAACGCGTGTCCCGCGCCCGGAATCGCGCCGATCGCGAACGCGGCGGCGATGGCGGCGAACGCGACCGCGCGCCCCTTCCACTTCCACGGATCGCCCGCGCCCCACGCGAGGCGCAGCGCGATGAGCGCGAGCGCGATCGGCATCACGCACTCGCTGATCCAGATGGGCAGGCCGAACGCGAGTGCCGCGCCCTGGGTGCGATCCGCGGCGACCACGCCGACCGCGGAGTACGCCAGCACCGAGCACGCCGCGGCGGCCACGGCGGACGCGAACAGTCGCGCCCAGTCGCGAATCCCCGCGTGCCCGATCGCCTCGGCGGTCGAGAGCGTCAGGTGACGGCGCTCGCGCGTGGCGAGCAGCCCTCCCAGGAACGCCAGCCACAGCGTAAGCTGGGCGCGGTAGGTGCCGGATCCGGGCACAGAAAAGCCGTGGAACGGCCGGCCCAGCGCGTCGATGAGCGGCAGCAGCATCGAGATGAGGAAGGCGGCGACGAGCACGCCTCCCTCGATCCGGTGCAGGAATGAGACGACCGGGTTCGGTCGCTGGGGCACGGCCTCGCTCAGTGTGCGCCTCCGGTGCGGGCGCGGAACGCGTCACGCTCACTGCGGGCCAGCTCGAGCACGTCCTGCGGTACGCGGATGCCCCTCATGCCGGCGGCGAACACCTCGGCCGTGGCGCGGAACTGCGTCGCGTTGGCCCCGACGACGGCGTTCACCTTGAGCCCGCGCTTCTGCATCTCCACGACCGCGGTCGTGTCCTGGCGCGGAACCTCGATCTCGAGCCGGTGCTGCAGCTTCATGCACCCGGCCATGATCTTCTTCTGGTCCGCGGGCGCGATCCTGTTCCATGCGGTCTTGGTCATCACGAGTCCGCCGACGAGCGGCGCCAGGCCCATGCCGACCATGTTCGGGGTCTGGCGGTACCACTGCAGGGTCAGCCCGAGCAGCGGCGTGGTGGGGTACGAGTCGATCATGCCCGTCTGCAGACCTGTCATGATGTCGGTGGCGGCGAGCGGAACGGGCTGGAAGCCCTGCTGCTTCCACAGCGCCACCATCTTGTCGTCGCCCGCCCACATGAACATCTTGGTCTTGCGCAGGGCGTCCACGCTCGCGACCGGCGTCTTGGTGAAGAAGTAGACCCAGCCGCCGTGGCCCCACGACAGCAGGACGAAGCCCTTCTCGTCCAGCCGCTGGCGCAGTATCGGCTCGAGCCTGGCGAGCGTCGCGTACAGCTCGGGGTACGAGGTGAAGAACATCGGGATGTTGAAGACGTTGAATGCCGGGTCGATGTCGGCGAGCCCCGCGGTGGTGATGGCTGCCGCCTGCAGCTGGCCGATGCGCATCTTGCGCACGAGGTCCGGCTCGTCGCCCGCGACCCCGCCGGGGTAGACGCGCAGCGACACGCGGTTCTGCGTGCTGGCCGCCCAGTCGGCGCCCATCTCGCGCATCGACTTGTCCCACACCGAGCCCTCGGGCACGAGCGTCGCGAGCTTGATGACCTGCGCCTGCGCGCCCGCCACGCCGGGAGCGATCGCGACGGCGAGTGCGAGCGCGGACAGCGCGATCATCGCGAGCAGGGAGGCCGCGAGGGCGCGGCGGAGCGTTGCGAGAGGCTTCATTGTTTCTCCTGGGTCTGCGTGGTATCGGGGGCGGTGCTGTCGGAATCCTCGACGAAGAACTCGTCCTGGCGATCGAGGAGCGCGCGGGCCTTGCGCTCGGTGACGATGGTGGCGAGCCGGTTCGCCGGGTCCTTCTCGGGATCGAACGTGAGCGCCTTCTCGAGCAGGCTGCGGAACTCCCTGCGGTCCTGGCGGAGCACCGAGACGGTCTGGGCGAGCGTCACGTATGGACCGGGCTTGCTGTCGTGCGACAGCTCGATGGCGCGGGCGAAGTGCCCGCGCGCACGTGTCTCGGAGCCGCCCATCGCTTCCGGGAGCGCGTCGAGCACGATCATCGCCTCGTGCATCGCGCCGGCTTCGTAGCCCTCGTCGAGCTGCAGGCCGCGGTCCATGAGCACGCGAATCGCGGGCAGGTCGGCGAGCAGGTCGGGCTGGTCCTTGCCGAGCGAGATGGCCGAACCCCACGCCGCGGCGGTCCAGTAGAGCATCGGGACGTCCCGCTTCTGGATGCGGGCCGCCGCCTTCGCCGGGTCGAGCTTGAGCTGTTCGGTGATGCCCCTGTAATGCGCCTCGAGGCCCCGCAGCCCGTAACCGCGTGCACGCAGGTCGAGCTTGAGCGCGCGCTCGTGCAGCGTGACCGACTTCGCGTAGTCGCTGTTCACGACCAGGTCGCCCTCGGACTGCACGTAGGCGAACGCGTAGGTCGTGTAGCCCTTGCACAGCGTCAGCAGCAGGCCCTGGTGGTCGGGGACCATGGCCAGCAGCCCTTCCATGGTCTTGAGCCCGAACGGCATGGCGTCCCGTATGAGTTCGGGATCCTCGTCGGTGCCGTAGACGTCGGGGCCGGCGGTGAGGGAGTTGGCCACCGTCCGGAAGGCATATTGCCGGATGGAGCACGCCCCGAGGGTCAGCGACAGCGCGACGCAAGCGATGAGGAGGATGGCAGGCCCGCGCGGGACAGGCGCGGAAACGACCGCAGATCCAGGTGGGGGCAAGTGGTTCCTCCTTCGCCGCGGGGCCGGGAGATGGGGTTGCTGCTGCCGGCGGGCGGCAAGGGGCGCAGGTTATCGCGCGGCGGCGTCGTGGGTCAAAGCCGTGCGCCACGCCTGCCGCCACGCGGCGCGGCACGCCATGAGTCACGCGTGCCGCCAGGCGATGCGCCACGCGATGCCGCCACGCGGGCGCGCCTCCCGAGTGCGAGAGGGTGCGAAGGGCCTGCCGTGGGCGGGCCGTGGGCGCGTGGCCGGAGGGCGCCCGCGCGGCCCCGCCTCTTCGCCCGCCCGCCTGGGCGAGGGCAGGCGGCGAGACGCGGGCGCGCCGTGATGCTAGTCTGCGCGACCATGATGACCGATCCGACGATCTTCAGCCGCCGCGCGGACGACCGCGCGGAATCCATCCTGCCCGCGCGCCGGCTCGAGCGCGTCTTTGGCCGCACCGCCGGCGAGTGGACCGTCGAGGAGCTCGTCGGGCTCGTGAAGGCGCACGCGATTCGCATCGTGAGCCTGATGCACGTCGGCAGCGACGGCTGGCTCAAGACGCTCGACTTCGTGCCGCGCAGCGAGTCGCACCTGCGTGACGTCATCGAGGGCGGCGAGCGCGCCGACGGTTCGAGCATCTTCTCGGGCACGGGCATCCGCGCGGGCGCCTCGGACATCCTGCTGCGGCCACGCGTCTCGTCGGCGTTCCTCGATCCCTTCTCGAGGGTTCCGGCGCTCGTGCTGATGTGCTCGCACGCGGGACGCGACGGCGCGCCGTTGCCCGAGTCGCCCGACACGATCGTGCGCGCCGCCTTCGCGCGCGTGCGGGCCGAGCTCGGAGTGGAACTGCACGCGCTCGGCGAGGTCGAGTACTTCCTCGCCAAGCGGACGAGCCCGGAGGACTTCTACGGCGCCGACGATCGCGGCTATCACGCCAGCTCGCCGTTTGTCTTCGGTGAGAAGCTGCGGCGCACGGCGCTGACGCTGCTGGCGGAGATCGGTGTACCGATCAAGTACGGTCACAGCGAGGTCGGCTACATTCCCGCGTCCCAGGCGGACGATTCCATCTGGGAGCAGCACGAGATCGAGATGTCGCTCGCCCCGCTCCCCGACGCGGCGGACGGCGTCGTGCTGACGCAGTGGGTGCTGCGCAACCTCGCGCACCAGTCGGGCATGCGTGCCAGCTTCGATCCCATCATGCGCAAGGGCCACGCCGGGTCCGGACTGCACTTCCATTTCTCGCCGGTCGTGGAGGGTCGTCACATGGCCGGTCGCGACGCCTCGGGCGCGCTCTCCGATCCGGCGCGCTGGCTGATCGCGGGCCTCGTGCAGCACGGCGGAGGACTGATGGCGTTCGGCAACCGCGTCGAGGGGTCTTTCGTTCGCCTGGGCCAGGGCAAGGAGGCGCCGACGTCCGTCGCGTGGGGCGAGTTCGACCGCCACGCGCTCGTGCGCCTGCCCATCGTGGCCTCGGCGCCCGACGGGCGCCAGGTGAGCGCGCCTACGATCGAGTTCCGGCTCCCGGACGGCTCCGCGCATCCGCACCTGTTGCTCGCGGGGGTCGCGCAGGCGCTGGTCGCGGCGCGCGGTGTTGCCGGGTTGGGCGAGTTGCTCGATCGCACGTCGGCCGCGCAGGTCCGCCGCGATCCCGGCGGCGCACCGCGATTGCCGCTCACCCGCGGCGAGATCGCGCATGCGCTCGCCACCACGGGGCCGGTGCTCGAGGCGGGCGGCGTGTTCCCGGCCACGATGATGAAGCAGGTGGTGGCGGCGCTCGGAAGCTGATCCCACGGGCCCGTGCGGCCGCGGGAACCACGAGCGCGGGATTCGGGATTCCGCCGGCTCACGCGATGGCCTACTCTCTCCACATGCTCGACGCCGTCACGCGCTCCACGTTCGCGTACGCCAAGTTCCCGTCCGTGGTGCTGTCCGCGCCGCGAGTCGGGCTCTCGCACCACGACGCCACCCGCGGGCTGCCGAGACTGCTCCCGGGCGGGTTCCCGTTCCTCGGCGTGGTGGTCGTCCTGTTCGTGGCGGTGCGGCATGCCATGGCCGGTCACGCCGGTGCGCCATTCGCGCGCGGGTTCGCGCGCGGTGCAGCGGCACGGGGGAGGACGGTCTGAACGGCGAGCGCTGGCTGGCGGACGTCACCGCGCGCTTTCGCGAGCTGAAGGCGCAGTGCGACCGCGCGCTCGCGCAGGTGCCGTTCGAGCGCTGGGGGCACCGGCTCGATCCGGACGCGAACAGCATCGTCACGCTGATGCTGCACCTCTGCGGTAACATGCGTTCGCGCTGGACGGACTTTCTCACCCGCGACGGCGAGAAGCCCGACCGCGACCGTGACGCGGAGTTCGAGGACGCGGCGCTCGACCGCGAGGCGCTGCTGGCGCGCTGGGAGGCGGGCTGGGAGTGCCTGTTCGGAGCGCTCGCGGGGCTCGGCGACGCGGACCTCGACCGCACGGTCCTCATCCGCGCCCAGGCCCACACCGTGTTCGAGGCAATCGACCGGCAGCTCGCGCACTACGCGGTGCACACCGGGCAGCTGATCCTGCTCGCGAAGCATCTCGCAGGCCCCGCGTGGACGACGCTGAGCGTGCCGCGCGGGGGTACGGTCGCGTTCAACGCGGGGTTGATGGGGAAGCAGCCGGAGCGCTGAACGCCGCCCTCGGTTTGCATCGGACCGCGGGGCCACGGCATCTGACGAGCGAAGCCTTGCAGTTCCTCTCACCCGGAGATCTCGCATGTCCCTGCACGTCGTCGGAATCGCCGGCAGCCTGCGCGCCGGATCGTTCAACCGGGCACTGCTGGCCGCCGCAGTGGAACTCGCGCCCGCGGGCATGACCATCGAGGTCGCCGACCTGCGGCCCATTCCGCTTTACGACGGCGACGTCGAGGCCGCGGGCGTGCCGGCCGCGGTCGCCGAACTCAAGTCGCGTGTGCGCGGCGCGGGCGCGCTGCTGATCGCCACGCCCGAGTACAACTACTCGGTGCCCGGCGTGCTCAAGAACGCGCTCGACTGGCTCTCTCGCGGGCCGGACTCCGCGCTGGCCGGCAGGCCCGCCGCGCTGATGGGCGCCTCGCCCGGCGGCTTCGGCACCGTGCGCGCGCAGATCGCGCTGCGGCAGGTGGCGCAGGGCACGAACCTGCTGCTCCTGCAGCGCCCCGAACTGCACGTCGCGAAGGCGGCCGCGAAGTTCGACGCCCAGGGCAGGCTCACCGACGAGGGAGTCAGGAGGAACCTCGCGGCGCTGCTGGTCGCGCTCGGCGACTGGGTGCGGCTGCACGGGGCGGGCGCTTGAGCGGGCGCGACGGCGCGCTGCGCACGGCGCGGCTCGACATCGTGCCGGGAACGATCGGGCACTACGAGGACGATCTCGTCGATCCCGAGCGCCTGGGGCGCCGCCTGGGAGCGCGCGTGGAGCCGGGCTGGCCACCCGGCGAGCACGATCGCGGGGCGGTCGAGTTCTTCATGGCGCGCACGCGCGGGCTCGGCGAGGCGGCGGCGGGCTGGTACGCGTGGTACATCGTGCTGCGCGGCGTCGCGGGCGCCCCTGACGTGCTCGCCGGCTCGATCGGTTACTCCGGCCCGCCGCAGGGCGACACGGCGGAGATCGGCTACTCGGTGGTCGGGAGCTTCCGCGGTCGCGGTATCGCCTCGGAGGCGATTCTCGCCATGACCGCCCGCGCGTTCGCCCTGCCCGGCATCACGCGCGTGATCGCGCAGACCGCCGCGGACAACGCGCCCTCGCAGGGCGCGCTGCGGCGCGCGGGCTTTCGCGACGTGGGCCCGGGCACGGAGCCAGGCATGCGGCGCTTCGAACGCCTCGCTGGGGGCTCGGCAGCGCGGGGCTGAGGGCGCCGCGGGGCGGGCGGGATCGGCCGGGCCGCCGAATTGCCCCTCCGCGCCACAGGCATTACGCTGCGCGCACCCCCTGAGGCGCAGTCTGTCGGTCGCCATCCGCCCGGCCTTGCGCACCGGGCTTCCTGCCCTCGCCTGACGTGCCGCGCGTCGCGCGCGATCTTCCCTGCTGGAGGTGAATCCGCAATGTCCACCCGGAGTGTCGTCGTCGTCTTCAGCGTGGTCGTGGCGATCCTGCTCGCCGTGATCGTGTTCCAGTCGCAGATGCAGAAGGTGCAACCCCCGGCCCAGGAGCAGGCCGGCCAGACCGCGATGCCCCCTGGCGGCGGCATGCCTCCGGGCGGCATGCCCCCGGCTGGCGCCCAGGTTGCAAGCCCGCCCGCCGAGGCGAGCCCCGGCTTGGAGTGGAAGGTCCCCGCCGGCTGGAAGACGCTCGAGGCCCGTTCGATGCGGCTCGCGACCTACGGCATCCCGGCGGCCGCGGGCGACGCCGAAGGCGCCGAGTGCGCCGTGTTCTACTTCGGCCCTTCGCAGGGTGGCGGAGTGCAGGAGAACCTGGACCGCTGGGTGGCCCAGTTCGAGCATCCGACGCAGCCGACGCGCTCGCAGGCCGAGGTTGCCGGCTTCCCGGTCTATCGCGTCATGGTGAAGGGGGATTACCTCGCGCCCTCCGGCCCAATGATGCAGTCCACGGGCAGCAGGAAGGGTTACGCGCTCCACGGCGCGATCGTGGAGGGCTCTGCCGGTCGCGTGTTCTTCAAGATGACCGGCCCCGAGAAGACCGTGCTCGCAGCCTCGCGCGACTTCGAGGACATGCTCAAGACGCTGCGCAAGCCCTGAGCGACAACCCTTCGCACGCGGCGCCCGGCGCGGTCCTCCGCAGCGGGC
>CAIXRL010000811.1 GCA_903921835.1 Candidatus Eiseniibacteriota bacterium
CGCGGCCGGGACGCGGGTCCGGACGCCGGCTCGTGGCCCCCGGTCCCGTCAAGCCATTTGCGCGTTCCGGCCACCCTCCCGTATAGTCCCCGGGCGTTTTGGAGTCCTCAGTGTGCGCTCCGGCTGCGCCCGGCCCCGCTCCGTGCGGCGAGCCGACGAGCGCTGCATCACCCGTAAGGAGAGTCCGATGGCGAAGTGCTCCGTGTGCGGCAAGCTGCGCATGGCTGGCCAGAATGTCAGCCACGCGAACAACATCACCAAGCGCTCCTTCAAGCCCAACCTGCAGAGCGTTCGCGCGCTGGTGGATGGCAGGGCGCAGAAGGTCGTCGTGTGCACGCGCTGCATCCGCGGCGGCAAGGTCCAGAAGGCGGTACGCGGCCGCAAGAAGGTCGTCGCCGGCGTCTGAGACGGCTCCCGCGCACCCACAACCGCGGCCCGGCCCCACCCAGGGAGCCGGGCCGCGGCGTTTGTGCACGATCGACGCGGAGGGCGGCGCCGCGCGCTACTCCTCGCGCGACGTGACGAGCAGCTCGCGCCACTCCAGCTGCTGGCGCGGCATGGCGTTCAACGGGTCCATCTCGAGCGCAGCCGCGAACTCCAGGTCCGCCTCGGCGCCCCGGCCCTGCTTGAGCAGCGCCCAGCCCAGGTCGGCGCGCGCGGCGGCGAAGCCGGGGTTGATCGTCAGCGCGCCCCGCAGCGGCGCCTCGGCGCCCACCGCGTCGCCGGCCATGAGTCGCGTGCGGCCCAGCAGCGCCTGGGCGTCGGCCCAGCCTGGTTTGCGCCGCGAGAGGTCCTCCAGCAACTGGTCGGCCTGCGCCAGGCGGCCCATCTCCATGAGCAGGCTGCCGCGTTCGAGCGCCGCGGCCCCGTAGCCGGGCTTGAGCTCCAGCGCCCGGCCGTAGGCCGCCGCGGCCTCCTCCAGGCGTCCCTGCGTGCGCCGCAGTCGCCCCATGAGCACGTGCAGGTCGGGATAGGCGACGTTGACCGCCAGGGCGCGCAGGAGCGCCGCCTCGGCGCCGTCGAAGTCACCCGATTCGTAGAGCAGCTGCGCGCTCATGAGGGCCGTCTGCGGCACCTCGCGATCGCGCGTGAGGCCCCGCCGGACGGCGCGCAGCGCGTCGTCGAAGCGCCCCACCGCGTGGTAGACGAGTCCGAGCAGCCGCTGCGCGCGCGCGAAGTGGCGGTTGAGCTCCACCGCCCGCTCGAGCGGCGCCACGGCCGCGACCAGGTCGCCGGCGCGGAAGCGCGTGAGCCCGAGCCAGAAGTGCAGGTCGGGGTAGTCGGGATAGGCTTCGATGGCGGCCTCGACCTGCTCCGCTGCGGCTGCGGCGCGACCGCGCTCCAGCTCGGCGCGCGCCGCGGTGAGCCGGGCCTCGAGGTAGCGCGGATTGAGCTCGAGCGCCACCTTGAGCTGGTCCATCGCCTCGTCGGCGCGGCCGCCCTCGAGCAGCAGCCCCGCGAGCCGGCAGCGCAGGTCGGCGTACGACGGCTTCTCCTCCACGGCGCGCGCCAGCTCGGCGATCGCTCCGGCGAGGTCGCCCTCCTGGTGGTGCGCGAGCGCGCGGTCGAGCGGCTTGGGCGCGATGCCGTTGATGCCCGTGCCCGCCGCGGGCAGCAGCCGGCGCCACTGCTCGCCGGTCCAGTCGCGCGCGACCGCGGGCGTCACCCACTCCGGCGCCTCGAGACCCAGCGAGAGCGCCTCGCCCAGTTCGGCGGCGGAACGCTCGCGATCACCCGTCAGGCCGAGACAGACCGCGAGCAGCAGGTGGGCTTCGAGGTAGTGCGGATGCTCGCCGAGCGCCTGCTCGAGATCGTGGACCGCCTCGGGGAGACGCCCCGAGCGCTCGTAGATGCGCGCGCGGTAGTAGCGCAGGTCGGGGAAGGTCGGGTTCTCCTCGAGCGCCCTGGTGAACTCCGCTTCCGCCCGCGCGAACTCGCCGGCGTGAAAGAACGCCAGGCCGAGGTTCGCACGTGCTTCCGCCGCGTGAACGCGCGCCAGGCAGTGGTCCGGATCATTCGTGTCCCGGACCTCACCCAGCA
>CAIXRL010000812.1 GCA_903921835.1 Candidatus Eiseniibacteriota bacterium
CGTGCTGCACTTCGAGCCTGGCCAGCGCACCGTGCGCGCGGGCGACGTCGTGCTGATCGATGCCGGCGCCGAGATCCGGCGCTACACCTCCGACGTGACGCGCACGTACCGCGCGGCCGGCGGCGATCCCGGCTTCTTCCGCGCGCTTTACGCGGTGGTGCTGGCGCTGCAGGAACGCGCCGTGGCGCGCTGCCGCGCGGGCGTGGAGTGGCGTGACGTGCACATGGCCGCCTGCCGCGACACCGCGGCGGGCCTCGTGGAGTTGGGCCTCATGCGCGGCGATCCGGATGCGCTCGTCGAGCGCGACGCGCACGCGCTGTTCTTCCCGCACGGGCTCGGTCACATGGTGGGGCTCGGCGTGCGCGACGCGAGCGGCTACCTGCCGGGGCGCGTCCGCAGCCGGCGCCCTGGACTCGACATGCTCCGCACCGACCTGCCGCTCGAGCGCGACTACGTCATCACGGTCGAGCCGGGCGTGTACTTCATCCCCGCGCTGCTGCGCGACCCGGCGCGCCGGGAGCGCTACGCCGACTGCATCGCGTGGGACCGTGTGGACGGCCTGCTCGACTTTGGCGGCATACGCATCGAGGACAACGTGCGGATCACGGACGGCGATCCGGAGAACCTCACAGTGGCGATCCCGAAAACGCTGGAGTCCGCGCTGGCCGGGTAGCGAAGCCACCCCGGCCGCCCCGCTCCGTTCTCGTCAGGGATTGACAGGCCGACAGCAGCACCCATAATCAGCGATCGGCTGTCCATCGGGATGACGGACTCGCTGGAGCGGAAGTCCTGCCCACCGGCCCGAGGCCGCCGCGGGAGGCAGGCAGCATGGCCGACGTGAAGCCCACCTACGAAGAGTTGCTCGCCCGCGTGGCGCAACTCGAGCGGGATCGACTGCCGGTGCAGATGGCAGCCCCGACGACGATCGACCTGCCGACACGCGAGAGCGATGACAAGTACCGGGACATGCTCGCCGAGATGGGAAGCGGGTTCGCGATTCACGAGCTGGTGACCGGGCCGGACAACTCGCCCGTGGACTACGTCACCGTCGAGGTCAACACGGCGTTCGAGCGCTTCGTCGGTGTCCGGCGGGAAGACATCCTGGGCAGACCGGCGAGCCAGTTCCTGAAGCCCCATGAACTGTGCGGGTGGCTCGAGATCTTCGGCCCCGTGGCGCAAGGCGGACCGCCCCGTCACTACGACAATCACTCGCTTCGGGGCGACCAGCACTTCCACGGGTACGTCTTCTCACCGAAGCCCGGGCAGTTCGCCACGCTGTTCGAGAACGTCACCGAGCGCAAGCGCGCCGAGGGCGCGCTCCGGGAGAGCGAGGCGCGGCACCGGCGCCTCCTCGAAACGGCCCAGGGCGGCATCTGGACTCTCGACCTCTCCGGCAGGACCACCTACATCAACCCTGGCGGCGCGGCCATCTTCGGGTACGAGGTCCAGGAGATGATGGGCCGTTCGTTGACGGAGTTCCTCTTTCCCGAGGATGTGGCCCGGGCCCGGCAGGAACTGGAGAAGAACCGGCGTGGTGAAGAGGTCAGCCAGACGTACCGGATGCGGAACAGGAGCGGCAACGAGATC
>CAIXRL010000813.1 GCA_903921835.1 Candidatus Eiseniibacteriota bacterium
GTCTTCGTCGCGGCGCGGCCACGCCGCGGCATCGCGCCCGGAGCCCGCGGGCGCGGCCCCGCGTCAGGGCAACCCGAACAGCGAGTACGAAACGCCCGCGGTGACGCAGGCGAACTTGCGTGTGGTCTGGCCGTCCGAGATCGTGACCGAGCCGAACTTGCGCGTCGCCGGCTTGACCGCGACGGCCTGGAGCTCTCCGCGGACGTGGAACGCCAGCATCGGAATGACGTGGACCCCGAGCCCGAACCCGACATCGTACGTCGTGCAGGCCTGGCTCGCGCCGCCGCTCTTGAGCGTCGCCTGGCCGATACCCGCGAACGGGTAGAACGACAACGGACCTCCGGTCGCGAGAATCACGTTGGCCCCGTACGCGGTCTCGTCGAAGCCCGAGCGCGTGTAGGAGACCGACCCGAGCGTCAGCTGCTTGTCGCCGAGGCGGCTCGATGCCCAGTACGGCTCGACGGTCAGGAGGGGAACCACGCTCACCGGCGCGCGCACGCCGTACAGCGTGCCGTTGCCGGTGTCGTTCTGGATCACCGGATAGCTCATGCCACCGAACGCGCCGAGGGCGATCCCGCCCGAACGCGCCGGGGCCACGGACACGCACGCGCACGCGAGCACCAGTGCGATGAGACGCCTCATGATGGGTCCTCCGTTGGCGATGCGCCCGGACGGTGAACGGAGTCCGCAGCGCGAAGGGCGCCGTGTGCCGCCGCGGCCCACGATGCCCGGGGTTATCGGCCCGCGCGCACGCGGACTTGCGCAAAGCACTACTGCCGCGTGTGCACCAGGCGCACGGTGGCGCCGCAGTACCGGGCCAGCAGGTCGGCCAGGCGTTCGAGCATCGCGGAAAGCTCGCCGCTGCCGCGCTCGGAGGGGGCGAACACCACCGTGAGCAGCGCGGTCGTGCCCGGAGTCACCTGCGTGCGTGCGGAATCCGACGTCGGTGCGCCGAACGGCCCGTCGTCGTCGGCCAGCAGCGGGCGATTCGAGAGGTTCACCCGCCCCTTGCGGATGCCCTCGTAACCCTCGCCCACCCTGCCCACGCGCGCAAACACGGCGCTGCGCACGAGCTCGCGATCGTAGAGCCCGAGCGGGAACTGGTGCTCCAGCGATGCAAGGTTGCAGACGTCCACGACCGGGTGAATGGTCGGCAGCCCCTTGCCCTGCAGCACGCGGCGCAACAGCGCCTCGCTCGAGGGCCGCGTCTTGGTGGGGTCCACGCCGAGGCGATGGAACATCGCACGGTTGTCGGCGACTCCGGGGATGTCCGCGGGCGACTTGACGCCATAGCGCGCCTGCAGGCGCGCGCACACCGCATCGCGCTCGATCACGAAACCCCCGGCGAGTTCCTCCGGGCCCAGCCCGTCGGCTTCGAGCCAGCCGAGCGTCATGGCACCACGAAGAACGTCGTCCACCTCGAAGGCCAGACCTCCGGTGCCCGCGAGCGTCATCGAGGGAGTTCTCCCGGTATCCGGCGAGGAGGGAGCACCGGCACACTTGCTTCCATCAGGTACCGCTCCGGCACATCAACGGAGCGGGCGGCGGGAATTCCATTTCCGACCCAAACCGCGGCCCGACGTGGACGTCGTGCCATCGATTGCGGTCAAAACTCATGTCATCGCCGCCCACCGGTTCCTGCTTCGCATTCGATCGTGCGCGGATCAGTCGCGCTCGGCTCGACCGGGGTCCTCGCTGCGACCACCACTCGGGGGGGCTCGCAGCGCGCGGTAAGAAGCTCTCGCGGACCATAGGCGCGACGCCCGGTACGCGCAAGTGATTCCTGTCCGCGCGAAGAACAAATCCCGCGCGTTCGCGCGTGCGTTTGGCGGGACGCGTCGCGTGACAGCGTAACGCGACACAGGCCCGCCATTCGCGGCGGCGACCGGACGAACGCGGCGAAATACCCGCGACGCGCGCAGCCCCGTGACACGCGGTCGCGCGCACGCGCGGACGTGTTTCAGGAAACCGAGTGCTCCGCGCTCGCGGGCGGCAGCCTGCGCGCGACGCCTTCGACGCGCCAGCGCTTGCCGGCATCGCCGATCACCAGCTCGTCGCCGACCACGCGCCCCACGAGCGACTTGCCGATGGGCGCCTGGAAGGAGATCACGTTCTCCCCGAGGTGCTGCTCGCCATCGCCCAGGATCCAGTAGGACAACCGGTCGGCGCCGCTGGAGAGGACCACTTCGGTCCCCAGCCCGACGATACCTTCCTTGTACTCGGAATCCTCGACGAACCGCGCCCGGCCCAGGCGCAGCTGCAGCGCCCCCGCCTGCTTCTGCGCGTTGGCCTGCTTGAGCTTCGCGGAGTGGTACTCCGCGTTCTCCTTCAGGTCACCGAGCTCGCGCGCCTTCTGGATGGTCTTCGGGATCGTGGTCTTGAGCTCGCGCTCGATCGCGTCGAGCTCGCGCTTGAGTTTCTCGTACGTGGGCCGCGTCATGATCGGCACGTCGAAATCCTCGGCCTGCTCGCCCACCTGGCTGAAGAGCCTGTCCGTGCGCTCCTGCCGGTGATCCAGCACCCACTGCTTCTCCTGCTCGAGCCCGAAGCGACCGACGGCGTCGAGCGTCGGGAACAACAGCCGGTCACTGGAGCGCCACTGCCGCACCAGCACGCGCACCTTGAGCCGCATCTCCTCGCTCGGCGGAATCGCGGCGAGCATCCGCTCGAACGAACCGCCCTCCTCCATCCAGCGGAGCACCTTCTCGGCGACCGAGGGCTTGGGCTTCTCCTCGATGAGCTGCAGCGAGGCGAAGAACAGCCGCCACGCATCCGCCGGCGGCGGACCGTTCTGGTCGTCCTCGATGAGCCGGACGACCGCCGCGGAATACTGCACGGGGTGGTCGAGCAACGCGCGGCGCAGCAACGTGCGGCCGTGATCGTCGAGCGCCGCGCGGTCCTTCTCGGCCTCGTCGCGCACCGCGGCGAACCGCGAGTCGAGCGCCGACAGGATCGCCTCGGCCTCGACGCCGGCGAGCCGCGATTCGTCGAGCAGCGCAAGCTGGTCGTCCTCGGCGCCGAGATCGGAAATCGCCAGCCCGTTCTCCCATAGCGCGCGCAGCACGCGCCGCCACTGTTCGAGCCGGTCCGGATACCAGCGCACGAAGTACAGGCCCGCACGCGCACGATCGGGCCGCTCGCCGTCCTCGTCCAGCGTGGTCCGCTGGATGAATCCGCCGAAACGCACACGCAGCGCCTTTTCGGCCTGCGGATGCTGCGCGAGGAACTTGCGGATGACGCCGAGGTTGTAGCGGGCCGGCTTGCGCACCTCGTAGGAGGGCAGCGGCGTGCGGTCGTCGGCGGTCGCGCTGCGCGCGCCTTCGGGCGCCAGCTGGTAGACCTGCTCGAATGCGCGCGTGTGATCGATGCGCGGGTCCTTCTCCGCGGCCGCGCGAGCCTTGCGCCAGAAGACGGTCCACTCCTTGGGCGGCACCAGGTCCGAGCCGACGAGGAACACCTTGAGGCGGTTCGCGTCCGCCGGTCCGCCGAGGATCCTGAGCGCGCGCACGACCATGGTGTCCTGTTCCTCGAGCATCAGGCGGCGCACCTCCTCGGGATTCGAGAAGCGAAGCAGGCGCAGGTCGTCCTCGGCCACCGCGGTGAGCGTCCGGCGCGCGGCGGCGTAGGGCATCTTGTGGCCCTTCGAGCGCGCGAAGTCGATGACCACCGTGGTCGTGTCGTTGGAGACGATGCGCCCGGCGCCGAAGCCCTCGTGCAGGATGCCGCGGCCCGGCGCCAGCGCCGAAATCGAATCGAACTGCTCAATCGCCCGCGGCAGCGGCGTGTCGTCGTCCTCGAGGCCGCTCTGCGCCACGGCCGGGTCGAGGTCGGGCACCGTCGCGCCGGGACCCTGGCGCAGCGCCAGCGTCATCGCCACGCGGAAGGCGTCCCCCGCCGTCTCGCCTCCGACGGCGGCCGCGGTCTCCACGACCCTGCGCAGCGGCTCGAGCGCCTCGCCCGCGCGATTCGCCTGCGCGAGCCCCTGCGCCGCGATGTCCGCGAGCACCCGGGCTTCCTCGATCGCCCCCTGCAGCGCGACCACCGGCAGCACCTGTGCGAGCTGGGCGAGCCCGTCCCAGTCCTCGTGCTCCACGAACTCGAGCGCCGCCTCCTCCAGCCCGGCCCAGCGCGCCTCGGCCGCGAACCGCGGCGCGAGCTCGGCCAGCAGCGCGCGACGATCGTCGCCCTGGCCGGCCTCGCCCAGTCGCTGCGCAAGCAGCAACGCCAGCTCGAGATCGTCCGGATTGACGGCCCACGCGCGCGAGAGCGCGTCGATGCGCTCGGGGTCCTTGCGCAGGCCCTCGTGCGCCGTCACGAGCAACCGCGCCGACGCGTGCGTCTGCAGCAGGGCCAGCGAGCGCTCCGCCACCGCAGCGAGCGGCTCCCACTTCTTCTTCGCGGCGAGCTTCTCGCCGAGTTGCAGCAGCGTCTGCTGCGCGCGCTCGACCTCGCCGTTGATCGCGCACGCCGCCGCGAGCAGGTAGAACACTCCCCACGAGGCGCCGGACTGCTTGAGGCGCCCGCCGAGTTCGTCGCGCATCCACGCGAGGCGCTTCTCCGACTGCGCGTCGTGCGCGATCTGTTCGAGCAGCGCACGCGACTCCGGCGAAAGATCGGCGCCAACATCACCACGAAGGACGGCGGGCAGGGCGTCGCGAACGGGCATTGCGCCTCGGTAGCTTGCGGGTCTGTCGCTGCGGGAAACGGGCAGGAAATATGGCCCAAACCCGCGTTTTCCGCAAGCGGCTCGGCCATTGCGCAGGGGACCATTGCGAGACTTGTGCGGAAGTTGACGCCGTCGCCCGCGGTGTGCGTAAACTCCCGCGCGATGAAGATCTACACGCGCACCGGCGACGACGGCACCACCGGACTGCTCGGAGCGCTCCGGGTGCCCAAGCACGACGCGCGCGTGGAAGCCTGTGGAACCGTGGACGAACTGAACGCCGCGCTCGGCATCGCGGTGGCGCTGGACACGCGGGACGTTCTCGCGAACGGCCTGGGAGCGCTTCAACCCGCGCTGTTCCGGGTCGGCGCCGAGCTGGCGACGGCCGACGCGGCCCTGCTGGACCGGCTCGAGCGCATCGGCGACGACGACATCGTCGCGCTCGAACGCACCATCGACCAGTTGGACGCGGTGCTGCCCCCGCTCACCCGGTTCATCCTGCCGGGGGGCTCCCCTCTCGCCGCGCAGCTGCACCTCGCTCGCACGGTGTGCCGGCGCGCCGAACGGCGCGTCACGGCGCTCGCCAACGGCGGACCGGACCTGCGCACGCTGGTGATGTACCTGAATCGTCTTGCCGACCTGCTGTTCGTGATGGCGCGCTTCGCGAATCATCGCGCGGGAGTCGTCGAGACGACGTGGTCGGGATCGCGCGGCGCCTGACCGCGCCCGCCCCGTTGCACTGGACCGTTCCCGCCGGGCGCGCGGCGAAATCACCCCCCCGTACTTCGGCCCTTTACTTTGACCCCGGACCGCCTTCATAATCGGCCCTGCACTGCGCTTCATGGAGGAGAGCATGATGCACCGGAGCCCGCGAGCATTCGCGCCCGGCGCCTCCTCCCGCGGCCTTTTCCTCGCCGTCGCCCTGCTGGCCATCGTCATGCCGGCACGTGCGGACTTCACGCTGAAGGATGAGACGGCTTCGAGCGGGCTCGCCGGGTTCGGGAATGGAACCCGCGAACGCACGACCGTGATCGGGGGAGATCGGAGCCGCACCGAGCGGAGCTTCGCCGAGAACCCGGGCAATGGACCCGTAGCTGTCACCCTGAAGACCGGGCCCGGAATGCGCAGGGCCCGCACCGACGCGCAGGAAGCGCGCGCGCAGGACCACAGGAAGAAGGATGAGCAGGAAGATGCCGCGGCGGCCGATAATGCCGGCGACGCCATTGCTCACGGCAACGTGAGCGGTGCGCTCGGCGGAAGGATCGGTCACCGGCTCGGCAAGGCCTTCCGGAAGAAGGCCGAGGCGAGCACGACGCCCGGCGCCGGCAGCAGCGGCGCGCAGGGCGGTGGCCTCACGATCACGACCGGTTTCGTCGGCCTCACGACGGGATCGGCGGGCGGGAGCCACGAAGTGCCGGCGGACCACAAGAAGGTCGAGCGCAAGCAGCAGTGATCCGCGTGCCGAGGATGCCGCCGCGCACCGCGCGGCGGCCCCCGCACCGGGCCCGCTCGCCAGTCGTCCCGCGCAGAACCCCGGGAGAAGCCTCGCCCGGCTGCGTCAGTCCAAACCCCGGAGCACCCTCAGGGTGCGCCCCGGAAGGAACACCGATGAGACCACGCCGTCGCCGCCCGCGCGGCCCGCAGTCGCCCGAAGCGGGCGCTGCCCCCGAAGAGCAGTCCGGAGGAGTCCCCATGTTTCAATCGCCCCCGCCCGCTGATGGCGGAGAAGGCGCCGCCGAAGATGGCGGGGCATCGAACGAGACGAGTACTCCCGACAGCGCCGGGGGCGAAGATCCTGGCGACCGCGGCCGGCGGCGGCGGCGGCGGGGACGCGGCCCGCGCCCCCAGCAGAGCGGCCCGCAGCAGCAGGGAGCGCAGGGCGGTGGCGGTGCCGGCTACGGCCAGCCGAACCTGAACGGTCGCGGGGTCAATCGCGGCCGCAGGCAGCAGCGCCGCAACAGCGGCGGTGGCGGTGGCGGTGGCCGGCCGCAGCGCCGCGGCGGACTCGAGATCCTCAAGGACATGCAGCAGCGGGGCGCCGCGCTCGATCCGACCGAGCGCCTGATCCTCGAGCTGCCGGCGGGCCAGGGCAATCCGCCCTACGGCGATCGCGTCACGGGCCGGGCCATCGATCTCATCGCGCCGCTCGGGCGCGGGCAGCGCTGCCTCATCGTTTCGCCGCCCAAGGCCGGCAAGACGCGGATCCTGCAGGCGATCGCCGCGTCCGTCGCGCACAATCACCCCGACGTCGCGATCTACGCCCTGCTCGTGGACGAGCGGCCCGAGGAGGTCACCGATTTCAAGCGCAACACGCCGGCGGAAGTGATCGCCGCGTCGAGCGACATGTCGCTCGCCGAACACATCGAGACCGCCGAGCGCGCCATGGAACTCGTGGCGCAGCTCGTGATCGAGGGCAAGGACGTGCTGCTGCTGCTCGACTCGATCACGCGGCTCTCGCGCGCCTACAACGCCGCGTCGGGCAACGGTGGCCGCACCATGTCGGGTGGCCTCGACTCGAACGCGATGCAGGCGCCGCGGCAGATCTTCGGCGCGGCGCGCAAGATCGAGGACGGCGGCTCGCTGACCATCATCGGCACCGCCCTCGTCGACACCGGCTCGCGCATGGACCAGGTGATTTTCGAAGAGTTCAAGGGCACCGGCAACAGCGAGATCGTGCTCTCGCGCGAACTCGCCGAGCGCCGCATCTACCCCTCGATCGACATCGCCAAGAGCGGCACGCGCAAGGAGGAGAAGCTGATCGATCCGGCGCTGCTCGGCACCTTCCAGGCGCTGCGCCGCATCCTCGTGCAGATGCCGTCGCAGGAGGCCATGCTCAAGCTGGTGGACCGCCTCGGCCGCACCAAGACCAACGAGGAGTTCTTCCAGCTCGTGCGGGTGGGCGATTCCTAGCCCGGATCATTCATGAACCGCCAGCCGAGAGTGCGAGATGCGCGTCAGCCGCAAGAAGATCGGCCGGCCGGACCCACCTTCGGTGGGTACCCCGGAACCGTGTTGTCAACACGATGAGGACA
>CAIXRL010000814.1 GCA_903921835.1 Candidatus Eiseniibacteriota bacterium
GCACCGCCCGCGTCCATCACGCCCGCGCCCGCGAGCACATGCGAGCGGCGCTGCGCGGCACGCAACGACCCTTAGTCGACCGGCAGTGGGAGGGACAGGAGTCATGAGAGAGATCCTCGATCAGCATGCGCAGCGACTCACCTCCAAGGAGCGGTGGGAGATCTGGGAAGCCGTGTCGGGCACGCGGGCGAAGGCCCGGCGAGCGAAGGCGCGCTGGGGGCTGCCGGCTGCGGTCGCGACGGCAGCGGCGGTGCTCGCGGTGGTGTTCGTGATGATGCAGCGGGAACCGGTGGGCGCGAGCCATCCCGGCGCGCCGAGGCTGGCCGTGCGCACGCCGCGGGTCGAGCACGCCGAGCGCGAACGCGCGCACGTGTCGTCGGACGCGCAGCCGCTGGCGGGCGAGCGGCCGGCGCCGGCCACTCGTCACGACGGGCGGCCCGCGGCCGATACGCGCCAGCCCGGTCATGTCATCGGGACGCCGCCCACGGATGTCGCGGGCCCCGCGCTGGCCGTGAGGGGGTCCGCACCCCCAGCGACCGCCCCGGTAGCCGCACCGGTCGCAGCACCTCCTGCGCCGCCGTATGGCGGCCCGGGCGGCGCCCTGACGGGACGGGTCACGGACACGCAGAACAGGCCCATCCCGTTCGCCAGCGTCGCGATTCCTGCGGCGCGCAGGGGCGCGCTCACCGATGAGAACGGCATCTATCGCATCGAGCATCTGCCTCCTGCCGCGTACTCGGTGAAGGTTCAGTACCTCGGCTATGCACCCGAGACCCGGGACAGTGTCCGGGTGGGTGAAGGCCAGATGGCGACGAATGACGTCCGGCTGAGGGATATCGTCGTGAGGTCCGAGGAGTCGGTCGCCGTCACGGCGGAGCGGCGTCTTGTCGAGGTGAAGCAGGGGGCGACCGCGCGGAGCGTGAGCGCGAAGGACATCCGCAATCTCGCCGTGGGCACGGTGGGCGACGTCCTGCCTTTGCGTGCGGGTGTCAGCCCCGACGCCGGGCGGGTCCACGTCCGTGGCGGCCGTTCCGACGAGGCCCGGCTCGAGTTCAACGGCGTGCCGGCCAGCCCGGTGCCGCCACCGGTCGTGCCCACGACAGGCGGCACGAAGCTGCCGAACGACGAAGCGTTCGACTCCATGCTCTTCAAGAGCTACGGCGTCAACCCGTTCATCGCCGCCAACGAGGACGCCCTGTCCACGTTCGCGGTGGACGTGGATGCGGCGTCGTACACGGTCGCGCGGCGCTATGTCGAGCTCGGCCAGCTGCCGCCCGCTGACGCGGTGCGCGTGGAGGAGTTCGTCAACTTCTTCGCGCAGGGCTACCCGAAGTTCCAGGCCGGCGACTTCCGGATCCTGGTCGACGGCGCACCCTCACCGTTCCGCCCCGGCTACCAGCTGCTGCGGATCGGCATCAAGGGCCGCGACGTTGCGGCGGCCGATCGCAAGCCCGCACAGCTGACGTTCGCCATCGACGTGTCGGGCTCCATGGCCCGGGAGGACCGGCTCGAGCTGGTGAAGCGGGCGCTGCGCCTGCTGGTGGACCAGCTTCGCGACGGGGACCGGGTCGGCATCGTCGTCTACGGGACGCAGGGGCGGGTGCTGCTCGAGCCGGTCGCCGTCGGCAGGCCAGCCGCGCGCCAGGCGGGCCTCGATCGCGATGCGGGCGATCGCGAAGGCGTGGCTCCAGTTCCGAATGGCGACAGCCGCCGGCGCATCCTGGATGCGATCGACCAGCTTCTCCCCGAGGGCAGCACCAACGCCGAGGACGGCCTGCGGCTCGCCTACGACATGGCGCGGCGCGAATACCGGCCGGGCGCGATCAACCGGATCGTGCTGTGCTCCGACGGCGTCGCCAACGAGGGCCGGACGGGACCGGAGGCGATCCTCGCGCAGGTGCGCACCGAGGCCGACCGCGGCATCCACCTGACCGCGATCGGGTTCGGCATGGGGAACTACAACGACGTGCTGATGGAGCAACTCGCCGACAAGGGCGACGGGAACCACTACTACGTGGACGACATCGACGAAGCGCGCCGGGTGTTCGTCGAGAACCTGACCGGCACGCTCCAGACCATCGCGAAGGACGCGAAAGTGCAGGTCGAGTTCGACTCCACGCGTGTGCTTCGCTACCGCCTGCTCGGGTTCGAGAACCGCGACGTCGCCGACCGCGACTTCCGCAACGACAAGGTCGATGCAGGCGAGATCGGTGCAGGTCACGAGGTCACGGCGCTCTACGAGGTGAAGCTGGCGCCCCATGCCACGCCGGGCACGCTCGCCACCGTGCGGCTGCGCTACGCCCGGCCGGAGCACGAGGCGGCCGGCGCCCCGCAGGTACGCGAGATCGCGCAGCGATTCGATTCCGCGGCGCTCGCCCGGAGGTTCGAGGACGCCTCGCCCCGCTTCCGCCTGGACGCGGCCGTGGCCGGGTTCGCCGAGATCCTCAGGGGCAGCTACTGGGCGAAGGAAGCCAGGCTCTCCGACGTGCTGTCGGTGGCGAGGAACGCCGCCGGCAGCCTGGACGACGCGCGGGCCACGGAGTTCATCACGCTGGTCAGGAAGGCGGCGGAGCTGAGCGCTCGGGCGAAGCCGGCAACGCCAGGGGACGTAAGGTAGAGCTGGCAGGAGACAGGTGCGGCGGCCGTCAGAGTTCGTTCGGACAGCCGCCGCACCTGCGTGTCCTCAGACACTATGGAAGTGACCGGCCCCCGGTCGTAGCGTCGCCACGTCGTTGGAGCGCGATGGCGTCCGGGTGAGCGGAGCTCACACTTGTTCGCGGGTTAGCCCGGACTGACTTGAAAGTGCGCCGCAAGTCCCTGGGAACTCGTGGGGCAGGCACTCTTATCGCTCGTGGCGGCCGAAAGGCCATGACGACTATTCAGTGCGCCAGCC
>CAIXRL010000815.1 GCA_903921835.1 Candidatus Eiseniibacteriota bacterium
CCGTGGCGACGTAGTTGTGCCCGCCGGTGAGGATGCCGGGGTTGACGCGCAGCGCGACGCGCAGCGGCCTCCCCGCGCGCGCGGCCGCTTCCTCGAGCAGGTCCAGCTCGCCGACGTGGTCGGCGCTCACCATGGCGACGCCGCGCGTCGCGGCCCACGCGGCCTCCTCGGGCGTGCGCCCGTTGCCGGAGAGCGTGCGGCGCAGCGCCGGAAACCCGCACGCTTCCGCGAGCGCCAGCTCGCCGAGCGAACCCGCGTCGCACTCCAGGCCGGCAGCGCACGCCGCGCGCACCAGCGCGGGCAGGCCGTTCGCCTTGAGCGCGTACGCCACGTGTGCACGCAGCGGCGCGAATGCGGCGCGCAGGCGTGCGGCACGGGCCGCAAACGCGTCGAGGTCGTGGATCCAGAACGCGCGCGCCGCGGGCTCCAGCGTGCGCAGCGCGGCGAGCGCGCGGTCGAGCGCGATGCCGCCGGGCGTGGGCGCGAGCGAGTCCAGGGCGCGTTCGCTCATCGCGCGAGTCCCGCGGCGGAGGGGCGCTGCGCGAGCGCGGGATCGTCGGGCGTGTTGAGGTTCCGCCACGCGTCGCTCGGGCGGGACGCGGCGCCCCGTCCGGCGTTCCCGGCGACGCGCGCGGGCGGCGCCAGCACGGCGCGCACCCGCGCGCGGCCCCCGAGCGTCACGAACGCCGTGCGCCCGGCGGACCCGAATCGCCCGCCGCACCCTCCCGCCGTCAGGATTCCGAGCACGCGGGCCAGGGTTCAGTACCCTGCGTGCTTGTCCACGACACCGTGCAGCGTCCTGCCCGCAAGCCAGCGCTGGAGGTTCGCGGCGAAGACGTCGGTGGCGCGTTCCCAGTAGCGCGGGCCCAGGCCGGAAACGTGCGGCGTCAGGATCACCCCGGGCATGTCCCAGAGCGGGCTGTCGACGGGCAGCGGCTCGTCCTGCATCACGTCGAGCGCCGCGCCCGCGAGGCGGCCCTCGCGCAGCGCAGCGATGAGCGCGTCCTGGTCCACGAGCGCGCCGCGCCCGACGTTGACGAGCCGCGCACCGGGCTTCATGCGCGCGAGTTCCGCCGCGCCGATCAGCTTCGCGGTCTCGCGCGTGTGCGGCGCGGCGAGCACGACCCAGTCGGAGCGCTCGAGCAGCTCGGGCAGCCAGTCCAGCCCCCACTGCGCGTGCGCGGGCCCGGGACTCGCGGCGGGCGTGCGGCGCACCGCCAGCACGCGCATGCCCAGCGCGCGCGCCTTCTCGCCGACGGCGCGGCCGATGTGCCCGAAGCCGACGATGCCCACCGTCGCGCCCGCGAGGTCGGCGAAGCCGGGGCTCGCACCCCACTGCTGGTGCTGGCTCCAGCGCCGCTCGCGCTGCGCGTCGCGCGAGTGGTGCAGCTGGCGCGCAAAGGCGAGCATCACGCCCAGCGTGTGCTCGGCCATGGACTGCGCGTGAAGCCCGCGCGAGCAGGTGAGCGTCACGTCCGAGGCGATCAGTTCCGGCGACAGGATGCCCTCGACGCCCGCCGCGGTGGAGTGGATCCAGCGCAGGCGCTGCGCGGTCGCAAACACGTCCGGCCGCGCGGCGAATCCGAGCACGACCTCCATGGCGGGCAGCAGCGCGTCGGCCTCTTCGCGGGTATCCGGCGACTCGAAGACGACCCCGGGAAAATCCCGGCGGAGGCGCTCCACCTCGGTCCGGGGCATGTTCCAGATGCCGTCCTTGTGCCGCACCCACTCCAGCACGCGCAGTGGTTCCATGGCCCGCATGGTGCCACAGCCGGGGCCTGTGCGCGACGGGGGCCCCGTCCCCCGGCCGGAATGAAAGGACTCACGATCCCGGGCGCCAGCCCCGTACAATACGCTGGCACCTCCTGGAGTTCCCTTCGAAGGTGCGCGGCGCGGTTTCCATGGCGCGGTTGGTGCTCGTGGGACGCGCCCGGAGGTACTCATGACCCGCAAGGACGCACGCCCCGCCCAGCCTACAGCGGCAGGCGCGGAGCCGACGGAGCGC
The DNA here is from genome assembly GCA_903921835.1 of Candidatus Eiseniibacteriota bacterium. GTDB lineage: Bacteria > Eisenbacteria > RBG-16-71-46 > RBG-16-71-46 > RBG-16-71-46 > CAIXRL01. The sequence goes on from CAIXRL010000815.1 coordinate 2,006, forward strand.
GAGCGGGCCGAAACCGTGGCGCGTGAAGCCGCGGCCCGGTCGCAGAAACAGCCCGAGGCGTCATCGCCCGAGGCCATGCGTCAGACGATTCACGAACTGCGCGTGCGCCAGGCCGAGCTGGAAATGCGGAACGAGGAACTGCGCCGTGACCTGGGGCAGGAGCTCCCCAGCCTCCGGGAGAGCGAACAACGCTACCGCACGCTGGTCGAGCAGTCGCCCGAGCCGATCTACGTGGTTCGCGACGAGGCTCTGATCTACGTGAGCCCGGCCGCCGTCCGGCTGTTCGGCGCCACGTCGGCACAGGAGCTCCTCGGGAAGTCGATCTTCGACACGGTCCACCCGGACTTCTACGATCAGACGCGGGCGCGGCTGCTGTGCCTCTCCGACGGTGCCACCAGCGTGCCGTTGGTAGAGGGACAGGTCCTCAGGCTGGATGGCGCCACCGTCAAAGTGGAAGTCCAGTGCACGGCGATTGTCTACGATGGCGCACCCGCCATCCACGTTGCTGTGCACGACATCACCGCGCGCCGGCAGGCCGAGGCGGCGTTGCGGACGAGTGAAGAGAAGTGGCGCACGCTGTTTGCGATCCTGCCCGCGGGGATCTCCGTCCTGCGGGCAGACCGCATGCTCGAGGAGTTCAATCCGGCGCTCACGAGCATCCTGGAGATGACCCCGGAGGGCTTGAGGGCCGGGGCCTACAGAAGGCGGAAGTACCTGCGCGGGGATGGCACCCCGATGCCGGACGACGAGCATCCCAGCGTGCGTGCCGTGCGTGAAAAATGCGTCATTCAACCGGTCGAGATCGGCGTCGTGAAGGAGGACGGCGGGATCATCTGGACCGAGGTTGGCGCCGCGCCCCTGCAGCTCTCGGAGTTCAACTGCGTGGTCGTGACGACCGACACCACCGCGCGCAGGCGTGCCATTGCGGACCTCGCCACCACGACCCAGCTGCTCGAGCGCACCTCGGCCATGGCGAAGGTCGGCGGGTGGGAGCTCGACCTGCGAACCATGAAGCTCCTGTGGTCGCTGGAGACCTGCCGCATCCACGAAGTCGATCCTCCCCTCGCGCCCTCACTCGAACATGCGATCGATTTCTACGCCCCCGAGGCCAGGCCGGTCGTCCAGGCCGCGGTGCAGGCGGGAATCGACAGCGGCACGCCCTGGGACCTGGAACTGCCCCTGATCACGGCGACGGGGCGGAGTATCTGGGTACGGGCCCAGGGCTCCGCGGTCATGCAGGGCGGCAAGGTGGTCAAGCTGCAGGGCGCATTCCACGACATCACGGAACGCAGGGAGGCGGAGGCGGCCCTGAGAGAGAGCGAGACGAGATTCCGCTCGATCATCGACGTCTCCCCGGTTCCACTGGGATTGAACGATTCGCAGCAGCGCATCACGTTCTTGAACCCCGCGTTCGTCCAGACGTTCGGTTACACCGCAGAGGACATTCCAAACCTCGCAGACTGGTGGTCCAGCGCCTATCCCGATCCCGGCTATCGCCAGTGGGTGATCGATGACTGGCAGGCCGAGCTGGACCGGGCGAGACGGACCGGGACGGCCTTCTCCCCCAGGGAAGTCACCGTGCGGTGCAAGGACGGAACGAGCAAGACCGTGCTGGCCAGCGCGGCCCCGTTCCCCGGCTCGATCGCAGGCGATCACCTGGTGTCGCTGGACGACATCACGACACGCCGGCAGGCGGAGGCGGACCTGCGCCTCCAGAGTGCGGCCCTCCAGGCGGCGGCAAACGCCATCGTGATCACGGACCGCGAAAGCGTAATCGAGTGGGCCAACGCGGCGTTCACCACGCTGACCGGGTACCGCACCGAGGAAGCCGTCGGCCGCAAGCCGGGCGAGTTGCTCAAGTCCGGCAGACAAGATCAGGCGTTCTACTGTGAACTGTGGGACACCCTCCTGTCCGGCAACGTCTGGCGCGGCGAGATGATCAACCGGCGCAGGGACGGCAGCCTGTACACCGAGAACATGACGATCACGCCGTTGCAGGACGAGCACGGCGGGATCACGCACTTCATTGCCGTCAAGCAGGACATCTCGCAGCGCAAGCAGCTGGAGGAGCAGTTCCGCCAGGCCCAGAAGCTCGAGTCCGTCGGCCGCCTTGCCGGCGGCGTGGCGCACGACTTCAACAACATGCTGGGTGTGATCCTGGGGCACAGCGACCTGGCCATGCTCGAAGCGGGCCCCGCGCACCCGCTCCACGCCCACCTCACGGAGATCCAGGGGGCGGCGAAGCGCTCCGCCGACCTGACCCGGCAGCTGCTGGCATTCGCCCGGCAGCAGACCATTGCACCCAGGGTGCTGAATCTGAATCAGACGGTGCCGGCAATGCTCAACATGCTGCAACGATTGATCGGCGAGGACATCCATCTCGCCTGGCGACCGGCGGCGAACCTGTGGCCGATCACGATGGACCCCTCGCAGATGGATCAGATCCTCTCCTACCTGTGCGTCAATGCACGGGACGCCATCTCCGACGTGGGCACGATCACCATCGCGACGGCCAACTGCCCCATCGACGCTGCCTACTGCGCCGCCCATGCGGATGCGCTGCCGGGGGACTACGTGCGGCTCACCGTGAGCGACACGGGGTGCGGCATGGAGCCCGACGAACTGGCCCACGCCTTCGATCCGTTCTTCACGACCAAGCCGGTCGGCACGGGCACGGGCCTCGGGCTGGCCACGGTGCATGGCGCCGTTCGCCAGAACCTCGGGTTCCTCACGGCGGCCAGCACCCCCGGCCAGGGCACGATGTTCGAGATCTACCTGCCCCGGCACGTGGGCCAGGCCGCACGCGGGCGGGAGCAGGGCGAAGCGGCTCCCGCCCCGGGCGGCCACGAGACCATCCTGCTGGTCGAAGACGAACCGGCGCTGCTGGGGCTCACCGCACGGGCGCTCGAGGCGTGGGGCTACGCGGTGCTGGGCGCCCGCGGACCCGGCGAAGCCATCCGCCTGGCGCGTGAGCACGCGGGGGAGATCCACCTGCTCCTGACCGACGTCGTCATGCCCGAGATGAACGGCAGCGATCTGGCGGACGCGCTGGCGAAGCTCCGTCCCCACCTGAGGCGCCTGTTCATGTCGGGGTACACCTCCAACGTCATCGCCCGGCACGGGGCGATCGCGGATGACCTGAACTTCATCGCGAAGCCTTTCGCCATCGCGGAACTGGCCGCCAGGGTGCGGGACGCACTGGATCGCGAGTAGCGTCCCGTCCCAGGAGTCGCTTGGCAGTCGGCGCCCGCTGTGCGCGGCCGGCTGCGTTGCTCCTCCTCGACGTATCCTACTGGTACGACTTCGTCGTCGCGCCTTGCCGGCCGGGCACATCGGCCGCCTTTGTGGTCAAGCGACTCCTGGGACGGGACACTGGGCCGGACGATTCATGAACCGCGAGCCGAGAGCGCGGGATGTGCCTCAGCGGATGGCGTGCAGATCGTGCTCGCAGGCCGCGGGCTCGCTGGATAGCCTGCGCGGGTGCCGGAGATTCCTGCCCGCCACGCGAGGACTGCGGCGGGCCGCCCGGCTCGAGCGCCCGGCACCGCAGAACGGCCCGTTGCGAGTCGGCGCGCTCGAAGTGTGGGGCGGCGTTTCAAAGCAGTCGCACGCTGCCTTGCGCGTCGCGGGCCCGTCTGAGTACATTCTCCCGTCCGTTACCGGGAACACCGCAATTTCAAGGAGGCTGGATGCGCTTGCGCCGCCAAATCGTTGCCGCGTCGGCAGTCGCCGCCATGGTCGCGTGCTCCGCGATCTCGGCGACCGCCGCGCCTCTGGCGAGTCTCGCCAACACGCCGGCCGGGGGCCCATGGTCCCTGGCGCCGGGCGAGTACTACACCGAACTGTCGGGCAGCACGTTCCGGACCGGATCGTCGTTCGACAACGGCGGGGTCCGCAAGTACTTCCCGGGCGAGAAGCAACAGACCGGGCTGCAGTCCTACACGGAGTTGGGATGGACGAAGCGCTTCAGCTTCCAGCTGTCGATTCCGCTGGTGACGAACACCGCACGCGGCGCGGACGGGATCGGGGTCTCCAACACGGGACTCGGTGACCTCGGCCTCGGGCTCCGCTACCGGATCACCAACGGGTCCACAGCCACCTCGATTCAGTTCCGTTGGGAGGCTCCGCTGGGCTACAACGCCAGACTGGACCCGCCGCTGGGCGATGGGCTGCAGAAGCTCTCCGCGACGATGCAGTTCGGCCTTCCGGGCCCCGTGGGTCGGAGCTTCCTGCAGTGCTCGGCCGGATACCGCTACGAGTACCTCGAGCCCGATCGCAAGGCGTATGTCGCGTGGACCTACAGCGCCGATAGCCCCACGCCGCCCAGCCACGACTGGGCCGACTTCGCGACGTTCGGCGGAGCGGCTGCCTGCTGGACGGGGCGGCTCCAGGTTGCCTACCTCGGCGCGATCGACGTCCCGCTCAACACGGGCCGCGGGGCCATCACCGATCCGCACGGAACGAGCTACAAGCCGCTGGTCAGGGAACTCGCGCACGGGCCCCGGCTCACGTACCGCACAGACAATCGCATCGACACGTTCGCGGGTTGCTGGCTGACGTCGGCCGGGAAGAACACCCTGTGCTTCACGGAGTACTACGTGGGCCTCGCTTGGAAGTCCACGAAGCTGAACCGTCTCCAGGGCTTCCTCGGCGGCGACGCACGCCCGTGATGGCGTGACCCGGGCCGCGCCCCGAACGCGGGCCGCGGCCCGGGAGTCAGGAGCGGCCATTCCATCCCCGACCGACCGCCTGCTGCACCTGGCCCGCCCCTACCGCGGCGGCCTGTTCTGGGGCGCCCTGTGCGTCGCCTCTGCGAACGCCATCTCGCTCGCCCAGCCACAGGTCCTGCGCCTCGCCGTGGACGACCTCTACCACGGCGTCAACGCCGCCAAGCTCGGGCGCTACGCCGTCATCATCTTCGTCATCGCGGTTGCCGCGGGAGTGTTCAAGTACGCGATGCGCCAGTGGATCATCGCGATCTCGCGCCGGCTCGAGTTCGACCTGCGCAACCGGCTGTTCGAGCACCTCCAGACGCTGCCCGTGCCGTGGTTCCAGTCGCACCGCACCGGCGAGATCATGTCGATCGCGACGAACGACATGTCCGCCGTGCGCACCATGCTGGGGCCGGGCGTGATGTACGCGGTGAACACGCTCACCGTGGGCGTCGTCTCGATCGGTTTCATGATCGCCATCAGTCCGCGGCTGACGATGTACGCGCTGTTGCCACTGCCCCTGGTGTCGTTCTCGGTCTGGTTTTTCGGCAATCGCATCCACCGCCGCTTCGAACGCGTGCAGGAGTGCTTCGCGCGCCTTTCGGCGCACGTGCAGGAGAACCTGGGCGGCATGCGCGTGGTGCGCGCCTTCGCCGCCGAGCGCCGCGAGACCGGCATGTTCGCCGAGTTGAACGACGCCTACCTCACGGACAACCTGCAGCTCATTCGCACGTCCGGCTTCTTCTCCCCCTCGCTGGCGTTCTTCTCGGGACTCGGAGCGTTGCTCGCGCTGTGGATCGGTGGCCGCGAGGCCGTCGCGGGGCACATCACGCTCGGCCAGTTCGTCGCGTTCACGGTCTACCTCGGCATGCTCAACTGGCCGATGGTGGCGCTCGGCTGGGTGATCAACATCTTCCAGCGCGGCCTGGCGTCGTTCCGCCGCATCACCGACATCCTCGACGAGGCGCCCGCGATCGCCAGTCCGCCCGCGGCGCGCCGCCCCGATGCGGCCCGGGGCGAACTCGAGTTCCGCTCGCTCACCTTCACCTATCCCGGCGCCGGCGAGCCCGCGCTGCACGACGTGTCGTTCCATGTGCCCGCCGGCTCCACCGTCGCACTCGTCGGGCGCACCGGCTCGGGCAAGAGCACGGTGCTCGCGCTTCTGCCGCGGCTCTTCGACCCGCCGGCGGGAACGGTGCTGCTGGACGGCGTGGACGTGCGTGAATACGACCTGGCGTGGCTGCGCGCGCAGCTGGCGGTCGTGCCGCAGGAGCCGTTCCTGTTCTCCGCCACCATCGCCGGGAACATCGCGTACGGCGTGCCGGCAGAGGACGCGGGGGCGATCCGCGCCGCCGCGCGCGTCGCGCGACTCGAGGAGGACGTCGACCGCTTCCCCGACGACTTCGCCACCCGCGTCGGCGAGCGCGGCATCACGCTCTCGGGGGGCCAGAAGCAGCGGGCGGCGATCGCCCGGGCGCTGCTGCGCGCCGCGCCGGTGCTGCTGCTCGACGACTGCCTGTCGAGCGTGGACACGCAGACCGAGGAGGCCATCCTGGAGGGCCTGCGCCAGGAGATGCGACGGCGCACGACGCTCGTCGTCTCGCACCGCGTCAGCACCGTGCGCGAAGCGGACGTCATCCTGGTCTTCGAGGAGGGCACCATCGTCGAGCGCGGCCGGCACGAGGAGCTGCTCGCGCTGGACGGGCGCTACGCGGCCCTGCATCGCGCGCAGCAGCTCGAGGAGGAGATCGAGGCCTCGTGAGCGAGCACGACGAGGAAACCGGCAGAGCCTACGACCATCGGCTCATGCGGCGGCTGACCGCCTACCTGCATCCCTATCGCATGCAGGTGGCGTTCGCCATCGTCGTCACGCTCGCCCAGGCCGCCGTGCAGCTCACGTTTCCCTGGCTCACCAAGGAAGCGATCGACCTCGGCATCCGCCACCGCGACACCTACACGCTGGACCGCATCGCGCTGGTCTACCTGACCGCGCTGCTCGCGGCGTTCGTGCTCGGCTACCTGCAGGCGCAGGTGATGCAGCGGGTCGGCCAGAACGTGATGCGGGACCTGCGCACGGCCATGTTCCGCCACCTGCAGCGCCTGCCGGTGCCGTTCTACGACCGCAATCCCATCGGCCGGCTCATGACGCGCGTCACGAACGACGTGGACGTGCTCAACGAGCTGTTCACCTCGGGCGTGGACGCGCTCTTCGGCGACGTGTTCATGCTGGTCGGCATCGTGTTCGCGATGGCGCGGCTCAACGTCGAGCTGCTCGCGGTCACGTTCTCCGTGCTGCCGCTCATCTTCATCGTCACGCTCACCTTCCGCGCCAAGGTGCGGCGCGTGTTCCGCGAGGTCCGCACGCAGCTCGCGCGGATGAACGCGTTCCTCAACGAGAATCTCTCGGGCATGAGCACCGTGCAGCTCATGGGGCGCGAGGGACGCAACGCCCGGCAGTTCCGCGACATCAACGCCGACCACCGCGACGCCAACCTGCTCGCGAACACGTACCACGCGGTCTTCTTCCCGCTGCTCGAACTGGTGAGCGCGATCGCGCTGGCGCTCATCATCTGGTACGGCGGCCGGCAGGTGATGTGGACCGGCATCACGCTCGGCACCCTGGTGGCGTTCATCCAGTACACGCAACGCTTCTTCCGCCCCATCTCCGACCTGTCCGAGAAGTACGGCATCCTGCAGCAGGCCATGGCCTCCTCGGAGCGCATCTTCGCGCTGCTCGACACGCCGCCCGACGACGCCGCGCTCCCACTCGACGGCGCGCCGGCGCCGTTGCCCGCGCCCGAGCCGCGCCCGCACGGGATCCGGGTCGAGTTCGATCACGTCTGGTTCGCGTACGACGCCGAGCACTGGGTGCTGCAGGACGTCACGTTCACGCTGGAGCCCGGCGAGAAGCTCGCTCTCGTGGGTGCGACCGGCTCGGGCAAGACCACGCTCACGAGCCTGCTGCTGCGCTTCTACACCGCGCAGCGCGGCGAGATCCGCGTGGACGGCGTGCCGCTGGGGCGGTGGGACCCCGAGGCGCTGCGCCGCCGGATCGGCTTCGTGCTGCAGGACGTGTTCCTGTTCAGCGGCACGGTGCTCGCCAACCTGCGCATGGGCGAGGAGCGGCTCGACGACGAGACCCTGCGCCAGGCCGCGCGCGAAGTGCACGCCCACGCGTTCGTGGAACGGCTCCCGGGCGGCTGGGACGCGCCGGTGCGCGAACGGGGCGCCACGCTCTCCGCGGGCCAGAAGCAGCTGCTTTCGTTCGCCCGCGCGCTCGCCCGCGACCCCGACCTGCTGGTGCTGGACGAGGCCACATCCAGCGTGGACACGCACACCGAGCGGCTGATCCAGACGGCGCTGCAGCGTCTGATGCAGGGGCGAACCAGCCTGGTGATCGCGCACCGGCTCTCGACCATCCAGGACGTGGACCGCATCGTCGTTCTGCATCACGGCCGTGTGCGCGAAGCCGGAACGCACGCCGAGCTGCTCGCGCTCGGGGGCCTGTACACCCGGCTCTACCAGCTCCAGTTCCTCGGCGCGAAGAGCACTGCCGCAGTGATCCAGCAGGAATGACGTCATTTGCGACTGAACTTCGTTTGATGCTCTATCTTGACTTCTTGACTTCAGCTTGAGCTTTTCATAGAATTGTAAACAGAATGCCTCCACTCGGCCTGCAGTTGTGCGTTTCATCCTGGAGGTAACATGCAACTGGGTAAGAAGATCCGTGACCTCCGATTGCGGCGTGGCATGACCGTCCAGCAGCTCGCCCACGCGACCGACCTCTCCAAGGGGTTCATCAGCCAGGTCGAGAACAGCCGGACGTCGCCGTCGCTCGCGACCCTGCAGGGCCTCGCCCGCTCACTCGAAACCTCGGTCGCCTACCTGGTCGTCGAGGAAGAGCAGGCTCCGCATGTCGTGCGCGCCGGCGAGCGTCCGCGACTGCAGGTCGGCGGCGCCGCGTCGAGTGTCGAGGTGCTGTCGGCGCAACCCAGGCGGAACCTCGAGCTGCTCCTGGTCGAGCTCGCCCCCGGCACTACCTCCGGCGAGAAGCGCCACTACCATCACGGCGAGGAAGTCGTGCTCTGCCTCGAGGGCAGCATCACGCTCACCTGCGGGGAACACGTGCTCGGACTGGAGACGGGTGACTCGTGCCACTACGATGGCCGCGTGCCGCACGCCATGCAGAACGCCGGGGCCGGCCCGGCCCGCATACTCATCGCCCTGACACCGGCGGCGCTCGAACCGCTTACCCACGCGCAGGGAGCCGCCCTGCACACGATCGACTCCGACATCGCGTACGATTCGACGCCCTGACCGTCGGCCCGCGTCCCTTCTGGATTCTCCGACGGCGGCCGCCCCGGCCGCCGTCGCCCTTTTCGCAGCCCGGACCATTCATGAACCGCAAGCCGAGAGTGCGGGATGTGCGTCAGCCGCAAGAAGACCGGCCGGCCGGACCCACCTTCGGTGGGTGCCCCGGAACCGTGTTGTCAACACGATGAGGACAGCGGCCG
>CAIXRL010000816.1 GCA_903921835.1 Candidatus Eiseniibacteriota bacterium
ATGCAGCAGGCGCTCCAACGGATCAGCACGTTGGTGCAGAGCAGCTGGGGCGGCTACGTCGTCACGCCGAATGTCGATCATGTCGTGCTCGCACACCGGGACCCGCAACTGCGGTCCGCGTACGCGCGAGCCAGCCTGTCCCTCGTCGACGGCATGCCCCTCATCTGGATGTCGCGCGTACTCGGTCACCCCCTGCCCGAGCGCGTCGCCGGCTCCGACCTCTTCGACCCGCTGATGGCGCTCGCCGCGCACGAGGGCTGGCCGGTGTTCTTCGTCGGCTCGACCGAGGACAACAGCCGTAGCGCCGCGAAGCGGTTGTGTCTGCGGCATCCGGGCCTGCGCATCGTGGGGCGCGACACGGCGCACTGGTCAGCCGCAGATGCGGCCGATCCGGAGACCTCACCGGTCGTCCAGGCGATTCGCGAGGCCGACGCCCGGCTCGTGATCGTCGCACTGGGCTGCCCCAAGCAGGAACTCTGGATGGCGCACCACGCCGAGAGCATTCGTCCCGCGGTCGCGTTGGGACTGGGCGGCGTTCTCGACTTCACGTCCGGATCGGTCGAGCGCGCGCCGCGCTGGATGCGCCGCAACGGGCTCGAGTGGCTCTACCGCCTGGCCCAGGAGCCCGGGCGGCTGGCACATCGCTATCTCGTGCAGGACATCCAGGTCGTCCCGATCTTCCTTCGCCAGCTGCTCACCAGCGCGCAACGGACCGAACCGAGACACGCCGCTGCCTCGCGTGTCCCGGATTGAGACGCGCATCACGACGAGCATCGCTCTCCCCTTCGTCCGAAACCGGAACCCAGGAGCTTTGATGAACCCCATCTGCAGGTCCCAAGTGCTGCTCGTCGGCACCGGTCCGATGGCGTGTGCCGCCGCCGAGGACGTCCGTCGCAGCGGTCGCGCCCAGGTCGTCGGCGCGCTGAGCATCGCGGGCGAGCCGGTTCACCGCTCGCTCGGAGTGCCCGTCCTCGGACCCGTCGAGGGGCTGCTCGACCACCTCCAGTCCCTCCCGATCGGGAAGGTCATCGTCGCGGAAGACGTCGTCCGGCATCGCGACGCGCTGCAGGCCGCGCTCGCGACCTGCGAGGAACTGGGCGTCGCGTTCGCCATTCCTTCCCACCCATTCCGGCTGGTGCGCTCGACGCACGCCGACATCCAGATCGGGAGCGACGGCTTCCTGCACTTCCAGTCTTCGCTCCAGCGGCCGGTCCAGCAGCGCCTCAAGCGCGCGCTCGACCTGGTGGCCTCGGCGCTCGGACTCGCCGCACTCAGCCCGCTGCTTCTGGTCATCGCGGCGGCCATCAAGCTCACCAGCGCCGGCCCCGTGTTGTTCCGCCAGGTGCGCGTCGGCCGCTTCGGGGCGCCGTTCGTCATGTACAAGTTCCGCTCGATGGGCGTGGATGCCGAGCGGCAGCTGGTGGGGCTGCGCGAGCGCAACGAGCAGGGCGGCCCGGTGTTCAAGATCCGTCACGATCCCCGGGTGACGGCCGTTGGGCGCCTGCTGCGCCGCTTCAGCCTCGACGAGCTGCCACAGTTGCTCAACGTGCTCATCGGCGACATGTCCTTGGTCGGGCCGCGCCCCCCGCTGCCGCGCGAGGTGACGCAGTACGAGCCGTGGCAGCGGCGCCGGCTATCGGTGCGCCCCGGGCTGACCTGCATCTGGCAGGTCCAGGGTCGCAACGACATCGGCTTCCGGGAGTGGATGTACCTCGACATGCTGTACGTGGACGAGTGGTCGTTCGTCGGCGACCTGCGGCTCCTGCTGCGCACGATCCCCGCGGTCGCCACCGGGCGCGGAGCGAGCTGACATGTCCTCGTCCCTCGTTGCGACGCTGGCGCACCGGGTCGTGCGCGATCGCGAACTGCCGTGGCGCGCCCTCGCCCCGAAGGTGGCCCGCTACGCGAGCTCGCTGATCACGGCGCGGCTCCATCTGCGGGCGGTCGACTCGCTCGGCCCGCACGCCCGCACGATCGGGCGTCCGCGCATCGAGAATCCCGGCACCATGCGCATCGGCTCGCATGTCGTCCTGCGCAGCACGCAGGTCGCGGTGGAACTGTGCACGGGGCCGGGCGGACTCCTGGTCATCGGGGACGGCGTGCGCATCAACTCCGGCACGTCGATCGCCGCCGAGCGCCTGGTCGAGATCGGCGATCACGTCCGCATCGGTCCGTGGGTGACGATCGCGGACACCGACTTCCATGAACCCTACGATCGAGCACGACGGCCAGTCCCCCGGGCGGTGGTGATCGAGGACCACGTGTGGATCGGCGCCAAGGCGACGATCCTGCGCGGGGTTCGCATCGGCCGCGGCGCAATCGTCGCGGTCGGTGCCGTAGTGAACCGGGACGTCGCGCCGTTCGCGATCGTCGGCGGCGTGCCGGCGCGCGTCATCGGCCAGCTCGATCCCGAGCGCTTCGTGCCGGAGACGCTCGCGTGAGCGCGGTGGCAATTGCCTCCGACACGCCGCACGAGGGCGCGCTGTTCCGGAGCGTGCTGAGCGGCGCCGTGAAGCTGGGCAGTTCGCTGGCGGGCGCGATGGTGCTGTCGCTGCTCGTCCGCACGCTCATCCCGCGCGCGCTCGGCCCGGTCGCGTTCGGCGAGCTGCGCCTGGCCGAGAGCGCGGGCGACGTCGTGTTCGTGATGCTGGGACTCGGCGTGGACAGCGTCGTGCGCCGCGAGATGGCGGTCTCTCCCGAGGGCGGCCGGGACAGCCTGTGGGGCCTGCTCGCGCTGCGGCTGGCCATCGGACTCGTCGTGGTGATCGGGGGCAGCCTCGCGCTGCACGCGTTCCACCGCTCCGCCATGGCGGTCGCGCTGTTCGCCTGGGTCGCGGCGACGCAGGTGTTCGCGGCGCTCGACAACACCTACGCGGCGTTCGAGCACGCCACGGGCCGGGTGGGCTGGATCGCCCGGACGAACCTGCTGACGCGCGCCGTGTGGGCGGCTGCGATCGTGGCCGCGCTGCGCGTGCGGCCGGAGGCGACCGTTCTCGCGGCCATTGGCATGCTTGCCGAGGTGCTGCGGTTCGGCGTGCTCACCCGGCGCAGCATCGCGCGAATCGGTCTACCCACGCGCCTGAACCTGGCCCCGACCGGCGCGATGCTGCTGGCCAGCCTGCCGTTCTTCGTGAACCAGCTCGCGCACTCGCTCTACGCGCGGGTCGGGCACGCGTGGCTCGCGCGCCTGGGGCAGCCGGTCGCCCTGGGCTGGTACGGCGCAGCGGCGCACGTCGCGGGCATGGCGCTGCTGGTGATGCCGCTGCTTTCCTGGGTGCTGGTCCCGGCCTGCGCGCGCGCCTTCGCCCGCTCGGACGCGGCGCTCGGCGAGCTGGTCTCGTCCACGCTCCGGCTGGCGGTCGTGCTCTCGAGCCTCGCGGGGCTCGTGGTCGCGATCGGCGCGCCGACGCTGGTCGCCGTGCTGTTCGGTGACGCCTTCCGCGGCGCGGCGCCCGCGCTCAGGATCCTCGCGGGCACGTTCGCGCTCGCCTCCGTCTCCACCATCGCCGCCATCGACCTTTTGCAGCGCGGCCGCGTGCGCGCCGTGGCCACGCTG
>CAIXRL010000817.1 GCA_903921835.1 Candidatus Eiseniibacteriota bacterium
GATGGCTCCTCGGGTAAGATTCGAACTTACAACCCTCCGGTTAACAGCCGGATGCTCTACCATTGAGCTACCGAGGAACGACCGTTGGCCGCCCCGAGGGGGCAGGCCGCGATTCATAGCGGGCGAAAAGAGTAGACGGAGCCGGGCGAGGGGTCAAATTGGGAGGCGATGCTCCTCGCTCCGGTATCGGCTGCAGCGCGCCGTATCTTACCCTGTGGTTCATCAGCCGCGTGCGGCCTGCCAGGCTGGGCCACGCGGCGCGGCGCTCTCCGCTTCAGTCGCCCCGCCCGCCCTCCAGCGCCGCGCACAGCGCGCGTTCGCGGTCCCGGCGCGTGTAGCCCGGATGGGGTTGCGGAGCGGGCTCGGCCAGCTGCGCGCGCACGACCCGCGGCAGCCACTCGGCGCTCGGCGTACCCGCGAAGCCCCAGTCGCGCGTCGCGAGCGCGGGGTCGGGACGCGAACACCATGGCCCCGAGTACGGCGAGAGCGTGTGGTCGAGCCCCGCGGCCCCAGCCTGCTCCCACGTGCACTCGAGCAGGCGCGGAGCGGCGCCGAGCACGTCCGCGACGGAGGTCAGCAGGGCGGAGAGCGTGGGCTCGTCGGGCTGCGCGAGGTTGTACGCGAACGCAGGCGGCGGCGGCTGCTGGACGAGCGTGACCAGGGCGCGGGCGACGTCATCGGTCCACACGAAGCGCACGGGATTTCCACCTCCGCCGGGCAGCAGGATCGGGCCACCGTCGAGCACGCGCTGCACGTAGGCCCAGAGCCGGCGCGAACCGTCGTCCGCACCCTGCACGACGGGCAGCCGCAGCACGGTGGCGGCGATCCCGAGGGCGCCGGCCCGCTCGCGCAGCGCGCTCTCGGCCTCGCGCTTGCCGACGCCGTAGACCCAGTTGTCGTGCTCGCGCGTGCCCCGCGGGGGCTCGGGGCGCGGCGGCCGTTCGGCGTCCGACTCGATGAACGGCGGGCGACACTCCGCGGCCACGAGGTACACCTGCCCGGTCGAGATCATGATGACGCGATTCGTGCGAAAGCCCGGCACCGACAACAGGCGATGGACGTCCGCCGCGTCGAAGGCGAGCAGGTCCACAACCGCGTCGAATACCTGGCCCGAGAGCGCTGCGGCGAGCGACTCCACGTCCGCGCGATCAGCCTCCCGGGCGAAGGCGCCGGCGGGCACGGGCCGCCGACCGCGCGTCAGCACGCTCACGTCGTGCCCGGCGTGAACGAGTGCCCGCGCGGCGGGACCACCCAGCAGGCCCGCGCCGCCCGTGACGAGAACGCGGAGGCTCACCGTGTGCTCCCCGCAATGGGTCGAGGACGCTCCATGGCGTGCGAGGCTACCCGCGCGGGCGGCTGGACGCCAGTTTGAGGCGCGGGGCGCGATGCGCGGGCATGAGGCGCGCGGCGCGCCGGCGCGACGTGAGGCGGCGCGAGGCGCGAGACGCCGGCGCGAGACGCGACGTCAGGCGGCGCGCGGCGCGAGGCGCCGGCGCGAGACGCGACGTCAGGCGGCGCGATTCGCCGCTTCGTCGCCACCCATGCCGAATCGGCCCGCGGCCACGCATGCGGGGCAGGCCTCCAGCACGCTGGCCACGATGCCACCGGAGCGCACCCAGTCCGCCGGATCGCGCCAGGTGCCCGCCGCGTCACGGACCCGGCGGCAGCGCGGGCACATACCCGCCGCCTTCGGCCCCCCGGGGATCGCCTTCGTGCCATGCGACTCGCCCGCCGCGCGGCGCAGGTCCTGGGTCAGCAGGACGATGCGCAGGCCGGCGCGCACGCGCGCCATCAGCTCGCCCTGGTCGCACGGCTTGACGAGGTAGTCGTCGGCGCCGGTCTCGAGCGCGAGCAGCTTGTCGTTGATCTCACCCCTGGCGGTCAGCAGGATGAAGTACGGCGCGGCTTCGCGCAGGCCGGTCTTCACCGACTGGCAGAGTTCAAGGCCGTCCACCTCCGGCATCATCCAGTCGGAGATCACGAGGTCGGGCTCGAACGTCACGATGGCCTTCATGCCCTCGCGGCCGTCCGACGCCACGTTCACCTGGTAGCCCTCGTTCGTCAGCCGCTTCTGCAGCACGCGCTGGAAGAACGGATCGTCCTCGACCACCAGGATGCGAACGTCCGCGGGCGCCTTCACGCGGCCTCCCTCACCAGCTCGCGCACGCAGGCGACGAACACGTCGTGCTCCACGATCGGCTTGGACACGTACTGGTCCGCGCCGCTCTCCGCCAGCAGCCGCTCCGCGTCACCGCGCATGGCGTGCGCCGTCGCGAGCAGCACGGGAACGTGTGCGCTCGAGGGATCGGACTTGAGCAGCCGGCAGAGTTCGACGCCGTTGACCGGGTGCCCGTCCCACTCGGAGCCCTTGAGCGAGACGTCCATGATGACAAGGTCCACGCCGCCGCCAGCCATCGCGGCGAACAACTCGCGCGGGTCCCTGGTGAGCAGCACGGAGAATCCGAGCCGCTTTTCCAGCAGCTTCCGGAAGAGCGTCGCGTTGTGCGGGTCGTCCTCGACCACGATCGCGTGCTTCATGCGGCCTCCCGCAGCCCGTCCGGCCCTGCGTGGCCGGCGGCGTTCGGGAGGGCCGGCCGGCGGCCCAGGTGGTGATCGAGAATCTCCGCCAGCAGGCGCGGATCCTGGTGAACCGCGGACTTGGCGATCACGTCCAGGACGAGCCCCTGCTCGAGCAGGCGCCGTTCGTCCTCGCTGCGCGGCTCGGGGAAGTTGGTCAGCACGAGCACGGGCAGGTCGGGGCGCAGGCCCGAGAGCGTCATCTCGCGCAGCACGTCGTAGCCGCTCACCTCGGGCATCATCAGGTCGAGCAGCAGCAGGTCCCAGGCCGGCATGCCAGTCCGCAGCGCGTGCAGGCACTCCTCGCCGTTGCGGGTGATCTTCAGGTCGAAGCGCTCGCGTGGCAGAACCCTGGCCACGTACGCCGTGACGCTGGGATCGTCGTCCGCCATCAGCACCCGGACGGGCCGCCCGGCGATGCCGCCCGCGAGCGCGTCGATGCGCGCGATCAGCGCGTCGGCTTCGATCGGCTTCACGAGGTGCTCGGGGTGCCGCGCGAAGGCGGTGCCCTTGAGCTTGCCCTGCAGTTCGCCGTCGAACCCCGTCACGAACATGACCGGGATGTGCCGCGTGGCCTGCTGGGTCGTCATGCGGCGCGCGAGGTCCCAGCCGGTGCGCAACTGCGCGCCGTCGCCGCACGACAGCGCGTAGTCGAGCACCACGCAGGCAGGCGCGTGCAGCTGCAGCATCGCCCAGCCCTCGTCGGCGGTCGCGGCCTCGATCGTGCGGTATCCGCGCGGGTGGAGCACGGCGGTGAGGAAGCGGCGGAACACCGGATCGTCCTCGACCACCAGGACCAGCGACGCGTCGGCCGGTCCCGTGGCGGCGCCCTCCGCCATCACGGGCAGCGGGGACGCCTCGCGCCACACGGGCAGCGAGAAGTACATGCGGGTGCCACGCCCCTCGCCCTCGCTGTGCACCGCGATGATGCCGCCCATCATCTCGACCAGGCTGCGCGAAATCGCCAGGCCGAGGCCGGTGCCGCCGTAGCGGCGGGTGGTGCTGCCGTCGGCCTGGACGAACTTCTCGAAGATCGCGTCCTGGCGGGACGGCGGGATGCCGATACCGGTGTCCACGATCTCGAACATCACGTGCCCGAGTTCGGACTGCGACCGGGCGCGCACGGTGATGCTGCCCTCGTGCGTGAACTTGAGGCTGTTGCCGACCAGGTTGATCAGCACCTGCTTCACCTTGCCGAAGTCGCCCCGCGCGGTGACGCCGTCCTCGAGCTCGAGCTCGAACGACAGCTGGATGTCGCGCTGAGAGGCCTGCACGTGGGTGAGCGTGCGCACTTCGTCGAACAGGAGCCCGACGTCGAGCGGAACGACCTCCAGCGCCAGCTTGCCGGACTCGATCCTGGCGATGTCGAGGACGTCGTTGATGAGCCCGAGCAGGTGGCGCGAGCACGCCAGCGCCTGCTGGAGGAAGTCGCGTTCCTCCGCGGGCGAGTCGCACATGCCGTCCAGCACGAGCTGCAGGAAGCCCAGCATGCCGTTGAGCGGCGTGCGCAGCTCGTGCGACGTGTTGGCGAGGAACTCGCTTTTGAGCCGGGAGGCCTCCTCGAGCTGCGCGTTGACCTCCTCGAGCCGGTGATTCGTGACCTCGAGGCCCTCGGCGAAGGAGCGAATGCGCTTCTCGGCCTCGGCCCGCTCGCTCACGTCCCGCACGACCGCGGTGTGGACGATCTCGGCGCCGGCGCCGGTCGCGCCGAGCGAGTACTCCACCGGGATCCTGCGCCCGTCGCGGTCGACGGCCTCGCCGACGCCGACGCTGCCGGGCGCGGGAAGAGGATCCGACGACGGGCTTCCCCAATGAATGAAGCGGCTCACGGGCTGCCCCTCGAGTTCCGCCGGCGTGCGGCCAAAGAGCCGGGCCGCCGCGTGATTGACGGTTCGCAGCCGGCCCGAGCGGTCGAACGTGAAGATGGCGTCGAAGGCGTTGTCCAGCACGGCCTGCAGCCGGCGCGCGTGACGCCCGGTGATCTCCATCGCCTGGTGCGTCAGCGCGTGCCGGGACAGCCGCCGCCACACGACCGCGATCGCGAACAGGCCGAGCAGCAATGCGATGTCCAGCAGCGCGAGTCCACGCGTCGTGTCGCGCATCCCGGCGAGCACGTCGGCGCGATCGGCCACCGAGACGAGGCCCCAGCCGACGGTTGGCAACGCGCGCGTGACCGCCCAGACGGCGCGTCCGTCCGGGCCGGTGAACTCGATGCGCGATTCGATGCCGGTGGCCGCCATGGCGACGGCCAGGTGCGTGCGCGACCGCAGCGGGACGCTCCCGCCGGCCCGCAGACCGCTGCGCGACCCGAGGTCGGTGAGCAACAGCGCGCGGTCGCCCTCCGAGCGCACGAGGTAGGCACCGCTTGCGTCCCCGAGGCCGGGCCAGCGCGCAAGCTCCGGCGCGAAGGAACGGTCGCCGATGGTGTGCACGACAATGGCCGAGGGCGGCGCGCCGGGAACCACCGGCAGGGGCGCGGCGAGCAGCAGTTCGTCTCCTCCGAACGGGTCGCCCAGGATCTCGTGCCCGTCCTGCAACGCGCGCTTCACGACGCGGGCGACCGCCCGGCGCTCGTCCTGTGCCGACGGGGCAACCTCGCAGATCACCTCACCGGTCGCCGCGACGAGTTGCACGTTCTCGAACTGGAAGTGCCGCTGCGCGCCGCCCATCTCGCTCTCGAGGGTCTTCCGCTGCGGGCCGTCGAGCCGGCCGGCGCCGAACGCGGGCGCCGCGCGAACCACGAGCGGCTCCTCGGCGAGGCTCATCGCCTCGCGCCGGAACGTCCCGAGCCCGTAGACGATCTGGTCGCGCCGCATGTCGGCGCTCGCTTCGAGCCGGGCCCAGCCGTCCTTCTCGAAGCGATCGTGCGCGCTGCTCCACAGCCCGACGTTCAACGCCGCGGCCCCGAGCAGGAGCACGACGCCGAAGCCGATCAGAATGCGCGCGCTCTCGCCCCGGGGACGCCCGGGGCGCAAGGGCGGGACGCCGGCCGCGTCCCCGTCGTACAGCTCGGGCGCGGCCGTGGAATCGGCGCCGGAACGGCGCTCCGAAATGGGCGGGGGCGGATGGCTCATGGGGACGGAGCCGGCGCACCGGCCCAACCACGTCATCGGCATGCCGCCGCAACCACTTGAGCCGATGGCCGCGGCCCGGACGACTGGGCCGCGGGCGGCGGGCGGGCGGAGCCGGCCAGGCCGGCCCCGCCCCCGGCGTCAGCCGCCCTGCTTCTGCCAGTAGCGCGGCCTCATGTTGGCGGCGAGCACGCGCTTGCGCAGCCGCAACGACTGCGGAGTGACCTCGAGCAGTTCGTCGTCGCGGATCCACTCGAGCGCCTGCTCGAGCGTCTTCTTGTGCACCGGCAGCAGGCGCACCGCGTCCTCGCCCTGAGAGCGCATGTTCGTGAGCTTCTTCTCGCGCACGATGTTCACGTCGATGTCCTGCTCGCGCGCGTTTTCGCCGATCACCATGCCCTCGTAAACACGGTCGTTGGGCTCGATGAAGATCTCGCCCCGGTCCTGCACCTTCTCGATCGAGTACGGCGTCGCCGTGCCCTCGCGATCGGACACCAGCGCGCCCGTGGTGCGGTGCGGGATGTCCCCCATCCACGGCTCGTAGCCGTCGAACAGGTGGTTCAGGAGGCCCGTGCCGCGCGTGTCCGTGAGGAACTGGCTGCGGAAGCCGATCAGGCCTCGCGAGGGGATGCGGAACTCGAGCCGCACGCGGCCGGTTCCGTGGTTGACCATGTTGGTCATGCGCCCCTTGCGGGTGCCGATCTTCTGCGTCACCACGCCGACGAACTCCTCGGGGCAGTCGATCACGAGATGTTCCATCGGCTCCATGACCCTGCCGTTCTCCACGCGCGTGATCACCTCGGGCTTGCTCGCCGCCAGCTCGAAGCCTTCACGGCGCATCGTCTCGATCAGGATGGCCATCTGCAGCTCGCCGCGGCCGGCGACCTCGAAGATGTCGGGCGTCTCGCCCGGCAGGATGCGGATGCTGACGTTGGTCAGCAGCTCGCGGTCGAGCCGCTCCCTGAGGTTGCGCGACGTGACGAGCTTGCCCTCCTGCCCCGCAAACGGGGAGTTGTTCACGCTGAACATCATGCTCACCGTGGGCTCGTCGATCGTCACCGGCGGCAGGGCGATCGGGTTCTCCGGGTCGGTCACCGTCTCGCCGATGTGCACCTCGTCGAAACCTGCCAGCGCCACGATGTCTCCCGGCCCCGCCTCCTGCACCTCGACGCGCTGCAGGCCCTCGAACACGTACAGGTTCGTGACGCGTGACTTCTCCAGGCGGCCGTCGCGCCGCATGAGCATCACGTCCTGGCGCGGGATCATGCGACCGTTCACCACGCGCCCGATGGCGAGGCGGCCGACGAAGTCGGAGTAGTCCAGGTTGAGGATCAGCATCTGCAGCGGCATCGCGGGGTCGTACCTGGGCGCCGGGATCGTATCGATGATCGCCTCGAAGAGCGGCTTGAGCTTGTAGTCCTCGCCTTCCGGCTCGAGCCGGCAGATACCGTCGCGCGCGATGGTGTAGAGCACCGGGAAGTCGAGCTGGTCCTCGTGCGCGTCGAGATCGATGAACAGGTCGTAGACCTCGTCCAGCACCTCCGCCACGCGCGCGTCCTTGCGGTCGATCTTGTTGATCACGACGATCGGCTGCAGGCCCAGTTCGAGCGCCTTCTTGAGCACGAACCGCGTCTGTGGAAGCGGGCCCTCGCTGGCGTCCACCA
>CAIXRL010000818.1 GCA_903921835.1 Candidatus Eiseniibacteriota bacterium
CGCGGGGAGCAGCAGCGCGGCGGCGAGGAGCAACGTGGCAAGCGTCTGGCGGCGGGACATGCGGCATTCTCCGTGGGTTCGGACGACTCCGCGCCATACTACCGGCGAGCGTGCCCGCTCGTCATGCGAAGGCGCCGGCGTGCGCGCGAATGCGGGCCCGCGCCGCGCCGGACGCCGCCCACCGCCGCGTTCTACCTCACCACGATCACCCGCCGTGTCCCGCTCACGCCCCCGACGTGCAGTCGCGCCAGGTAGAGCCCCGGCGCGACGCGCCGGCCGCCGTCGTCCGCCAGGTCCCACGCGATGCTCGCCGCGCCGGCGGCCCACGCGCCGTCCGCCAGCGTACGCACACGGCGGCCCTGCGCGTCGAGCACTTCGAGCCGCACGAGCGCGCCCGTCGCGAGCGCGAACGCGAACCGCACGGGTCCGCGAGCCGGATTGGGCGCCGCCGGCGCGAAGAACAGCGCCGCCTCACCCGCGGACGGGACCGCCGCCACCTGCGCGCTCGCGACATCGAACGTCACCCCGGCCGGCGGCAGCGCGCACGTCACGTCGGCGCCCACGACCGCGTCGGTCGTGGCCGAGAACACGCGCACCGACGGCGAGGTGAAGCTGCCGTTGCACACCCACAACTCGCCACGGTCGTTGCGCTCGGCATCGGTGAGCCAGTAGCCGCCGGGATTCCACAACGTCGCCAGCACTGCGCCGGTCGTCGCGCTCCAGCTCACGAGCTTCGTATTCCCCAGCGCGTCGGCGACGATCGCCCACGACTTGCCCGCGCTGCCCCAAACCACGTCGAGCACGTCGCCACCGAGCGCCGCCTCGGTGATCGCGACGCCGTCGCTCACCAGGCGGGCCGGGTCCACGCGCTCGACGCCGCCGTCCAGCACGCCAAACGCGCCCGCGCAGCCAATGAGCAGCCGGCTGGTCACCGGGTCGAACTGGAAGGCCGTGAACGGATTGCGCAGGCGCAGCGCGATCGCCTGCACGCCCGGCCGGGCGGAATCGCAGTCGAGAAGCGTGTCCGCGCGCGTGTCCACGACCGCCACCAGCGCGGTGTCCGCGGGTCCGTAGCCATGGTTGCGGTCGATGCGCTCGAGCGAGACGAAGAGCAGCGGCCCGACCATCATGAGCCGGTCCATCTCGGGGTTGCCATCGGCGTCGGAGTAGCCGGCGAGCGAGATCGTGCCCGTGTGCGCGCCGGTCGCGGGATTGACGACCCACAGGTCGGTGGTGTCGAAGCGCGTCACGTAGGCCTTCGTCGGAGAGGCGAACGCGATGTCGTGCGGGTTGGCGCCGTTGCCCACCGAGAACTGCCGCAGCGTCGCGTGCGTGGCGGGATCGATCACCTGGATGTTGTCCGCGCCGTACCGGTTGACCACGTACAGCAGGCCGCCGTACCAGCGCAGCGTCGCGTCGCTGTTCACCGAGGCGACGTCGCAGTGCGCGGTGCGCGGCGCCAGGTCGTCCACGCTGAGACTGCCGGTCGTGTAGTCGGTCTGGAAGACGAACGCCCGGGTTTGCGCGGCGCGGGTGGGACCGGCGAGCGCGGCGAGTGCGAGCACGGCGAGTGCGAAGCGCATGGCGGGGATCCTCGGGGGTTTCACGGGTGTCGGGAGTCGACGGAACCGAAGTGCGAATCGCATGCGACGAACACGCTCCGCCCGGGAAGCGGATAGCCGACCACGTCGACGACGCGGCGGCCGCCCAGGTTGCGGCCCTCGACCGTCCACGTGAGCGCACCCCGCGTGAACGCGAGCGAGGCGCCGGTGAACGTGCGGGCCGGAAGCTTCTGGAAGTTGATCGGGTCGCGGAACTGTTCGCCCTGGTGGACGACGCCGGCCGTCGCGCGCCACGCGCCACATCGCACCTCGGCGCGGGCTGCGGCCTGCCGCGCGGGCCGCAGCGGCAGCTGGCGGCCGGCGTAGATGTTGTCCGTGCCCGTCTGCAGCGCGCGGGTCCAGCCGGTCGAACCCGACAGCGTCGCGGCGCGCCAGGAGGCGTGCGCGACGTACTCGTCGCCGAGGATCTCGGCGCTGGAGAAGTTGGTCGCCCGCAGCGTGTGCGCGACGGTGGGCATGTAGGCGATCAGGTCGCGCTCGTGCGAGCCGAAGCGCGTCCACTCCACCCCCGCGGACCACGTCCTGCCCGCGCCGCCCCACGCCAGCGTCGCATCCCGGTTCTCACCGTGCTCGGGGACCAGCCGGAGGTTGGCGCCCACCACCGGCGGGTCGCCGAACAACTCGGCCAGTTCCGGGGCGCGCGCGGCCCGGGTCCAGTTCGCGCGCGCCTCGAAGCCGCGGGGCAATCGCGCGCGCGCCCCGAGCTGCGGTGCGTTCAGCGTGCGCCCGGCATACGCGGCGTACGGCGCGCCGAACGCCTGGACCCCGCGCACGCGTTCGCGCTGGCGGTCCCAGCGCCGCGCGAGGTGCACCACCAGTGCCTCGCCGGGCGAATGGAGCTGCGCGACGACCCACGCGCTCCGCGTGTCGCGCCGGCTCCCGGGGGGCGCCGCCTGGCCCAGCGTGGCGGGCGCGGGGTCCGCGTTCTCGGCGCGCGCGGCGAGCCCCGCCTCGGCGGTGAGCGCGCGCCACCCCACGGGCGATACAGCCGCCAGCGTGAGCTCCTGGTCGGCGAGCCACGCGGCGCCATCCTGCCGACCGAGGTGCAGTTCGCCCTCGAGATCGCTGAAGTGCGAACGCTCGCGCTGCGTGCGAGCGCGCAGCGTCACGCCGGGGGCGGCGAACCCGGGCAGGCGCGCGCCCTCGAAGGCCAGTTGGCCGCGGTCGAGCACGCGGCGCGGGTTGGGCGCCTGCACCTGCGAGAGGCCCGGAATGCCCTGCGCCTTGTGAAAGCCCTCCACGCGCAGCGACCCACGCGTCAGCGGCCCCGGCGTCCAGGCGATACGCGCGAGCGCGTCCGCGGAGTCGTAGCGGTTGTTGATCCGCGTCGCCACGACGTCGTCGCCCGCGTTGAGCGGAGTACCATTGTCGTCGAGGAACGCGAAGTCGCCGCGCGCGCCCTCGTAGCCCGCGTGCGCGAAGAGCGCGAGCGCGCCTCGCGCGCCGCCGAACGTGCCGCGCGCCTCGCGCGTGCCGAAGGAGCCCGCGGCGACGTGCAGC
>CAIXRL010000819.1 GCA_903921835.1 Candidatus Eiseniibacteriota bacterium
GAAGGCGCGGACTTCCAGGACGCGGCGCTCTACGTGGCGCTCGCCACGGTCTTCGCGGGGCTGCTGCAGGTGCTCTTCCAGGTGCCGTTCGCGACGCGGCTCGGGATGAGGGTGCGCCTCTCGTTCGATTTCCGCAATCCGGGTTTCCGGCAGATCCTCAGGTTGCTCGTGCCCGTGGTCGTCGGGTCGGCGGCGATTGAAATCAACGTGCTCGTCAACTGGGCTCTCGCCTACCTGCACAAGCACACCATGACGGACGCCGAGCGCGCGACCCTGCTCACGACGCTGGCGCAGGATGCCGCGGCCGTGATCGTGGCCGCGTTCCCCGTCAAGCCGTGGGCCGAGCTGGTAAACCTCATCATCCAGCGGCTGCTTGGGATGCCCGGCGTGCCGACACAGAACCGCCAGGCGCTCGAGGGCGCCGCCAGCTCCGCGCTGCTGCGGATGGGCAAGGCCCCCGTCAATGGGAAGTGACCCCGGGTGGCTGATGGGCGCGGCGGTCGGTTTCGGGCTGAGCCTGGTCGCCGCGTTCACCGTCATCTCATTCCTCGACAACCGCTACACGACGCGGCGGGAATACAAGGTCGCCCTGGAAGGCATACAGCGCGAGCTCGCACGGATCAGCAAGGCCGTAGGGGCAAGCGCGGAGGACTGACCCGCGATGCTTCGCCGCCTCACCCGAGAACGCTACCTCACGGATGCCGAGCTCGCCGCGTTCATGGCCGCGGTGCGCGACCGCCGGCACGTGCACCAGCCGCGCGACCATGCGCTGTTTGCCCTGCTCGCCAACACCGGCATCCGGCCGAGTGAGGCCCGCGCCATGGTGCGCGCGGACATCCATCTCGGGCGCCGCCCGTGGGTGCAGCTCCATCGCGCGAGACTTCCGGCGCGCCCGGACCCCACGAACGAGCTGGACATCCACGCGGAGGTTGCCGCCGTGCTGGCGCGCTACTGCTCCGAGATGCCGCCCGAGGCCAAGCTCTGGCCGTTCACCAAGCGCCAGTCTGAGCGGCTGTTTCACTATTACCGCCGCAAGGCCGGGCTGGAGCCGTGCTATCGCATCTTCACGCTGCGACACACGTGCGGAATGCGTCTCTGGAGGCACACGCGCGACCTGCGCGTCATCCAGGCCATGCTCGGACACCGATGGCTCAAGGCTACGCACGCCTACATCCACACGCCCGGGCAGGCGATCAAGTCCGCCCTGACGATGGCCATGCAAGGAGCTTGACCGTGGCTCGAATCTCTGGACCCTCTGACCTCTCAATGCCGTTCGTGATCGTTGGCGCCGGCGAGCGCGATCAAGTGGAGCTGTTCCTGCCTGTAGACTTGCCTGAGGGCGGCCAGCTCCAGCTCGTGGTTGGCGAGTCACCCCTGGCGCCGCCGGCGCTGCGCGCCGACCTGCCGCGCGGGTGCATGGTGGGCATCATGGCTCCGTCGATGGTGAACAAGCACCTGCCTGCGCTGCAGCGCGAGGACAGCATCAAGGGCAAGGCGCTCGTGCAGCTCCCGGACATGGCCGTCTACGGCCTGCCGCTCAAGGCCATCCACTGGCTGCCGGAGGGCGGGTTCATCAACGTGCGCGTGGGACCGAACGCGGACACGCTCCCGACGCCTTCCACGCCGCTCGCCAAGGGCACGCTGCTGTTCGTGCTCGAGCCCGAGCCGTCCGAGATGTTCCGCCAGGGGCTCCGCAAGGCCGAGAAGCAACAGCGCGGCACGAACCCGTTTGCGGTCACGCCGAACGGGGTGCCCAAGTGAAGTATGACGCCGAAGTCGCCGCGGCCATCTCGCGCGTGAACCCCGCGATGGACCCGCTGCAGGTGCACGCGATCATCCAGAAAGAGAGCTCGCACGGCGCCAAGCTGGTGACGCCCGAGTCTGGTGGCCGGTACAGCTATGGCCCCATGATGGTGCTGGACACCACAGCGAGCAGCATGTACGGCGTGGCGGACCCGTCCAGCCTGGCGCGCGACCCGGCGGCCGGCATCTACTACGGCGTTCGCTACCTGGATTCCCGGATGCGCGCCAACCCCGGCGACGTGCCGGCCGCAATCGCCGCCTATAACAGCGGCACCGCGCACCGCACCGGCACCGGGTTCACGAATCAGGCCTACGTCAACGCCGTGTTGGGGTTCTGGAATCAATACAAGCTCACCGCCCCGGTTGCGACCGGGGCCGCCGTGGTGCTGGCCGCCCTGGTCGGCACGTGGCTGTTTCTGCGCGGCCGTCGCCGCAGGTAGGGGGAACCGTGGACAAGCTGGGCGTGAACGTGCCGATGGCCCCGATTTCGGAGCTGGGTACGGACGAGCTGGACGAGCTGGACCTTGAGGACGACGAGGACGAGGACTTCGACGACTACGACGACGAGGACGGCCCGGACGAGGACGACGACGAGGACGACGACGACCTGGACGACGACGACGAGGACGACGAGGACGAGGGGAGCGAATGACCGTGGGGTACGCCGAGCGCGCAAGCGCCGCCTATCGCGCGAGCCTCGCGGGGCTCAAGGTTGCCGTAGACGTCCAGCATCTGTACCAGGAGGACAAGCCGAAGGACCGCGGCGCCGAGTTCTCCCTGCTGGACGGTTCGCACGTCTATGAGGCCGGGCTCGCCACGATCTATGCGGCATCCATCGGTCACGCGCTGGCCGGCCGCGGGGCCCAGGTCCTGGCCAACGATCCGGCGCATGGGATCATGGTTGGCCACTACTGGACCCGCAACCGGGCCGCCAACGCCTGGGATGCCAACCTGTATCTCGCCTGCCACGTCAACGCCGGCGGAGGCCAGTACGGGCTCGCGGAGTACATGGTTGGCACGTCCGGGAGTGCCGTGGGCGCCGCGATCGCCTCGCAGGTGCAGGCTGACTTCCCGCTGCTGACCGGGTTCCGCATGGGGCCGATTATCCGCGGCCAGCGCGGCGCCGTGTGCATCGAGGCCGTGGACCGCTGGCGGGCCGCGCTGCTGCTGGAACCGTTCTTCGGCGACTCCACGCGCCTCGAGCCGATGCTCGCCACGCCGGAGCTCGTGCGCCTGGGCGTCTCCATCGCGGACGGAATCGCAGCGTGGTACAAGCGCGTGGGGCCTCCCAAGGCTCCCTGAGACTGCGGGGCCGGCGCCGTCAATCCCCGGCTCGCTCCCCAATCCATAGCCGCCGGGCCGTGGGCGGGGGGACGGCCTCGCGTCATGCATTCAATCCGTGACCAAAACGCATTGACACGGATTGGCGAGCGGGTGTAAGGTGTTGCCGTTCGTCGCGGCACGGATGCTGCATTGTGAGCGGGCCAGAAGTTCACCCGCACCGTGGAGGTATCCAATGCGCTTGTTCGTGCTCCATGTCGGCCGCCTGACCTTCGGCGCCACCCTGCTTAACCTGCCCAGCCGCCGCGTGCTCTACATCGTGGCCGGCCGCTTTGAGAAGTGCATCACCGTCACCCGCCGGGCCGC
>CAIXRL010000820.1 GCA_903921835.1 Candidatus Eiseniibacteriota bacterium
CGATCGTCACGCTGCCGAAAACCGCGACAGCGTCGCCCGTGACCTGACCTGCCACGTGCACGTTGCCGAAGATCGCGACCACGTCGCCGTCCACGTGGTCGCCATGCCGGACCTCGGCGTCGGAGAGGAAGCGCACCATGCCGGTGCCTTCCTCCACGACGATGGGTCCGTGGCCGATCGTGTCGGTGACCACGTGGATGCCCTTGCCGCCGCGCGTCGTGATCTGGACGCCCGAGGACGTGATGCGCACGCGTTCGACCACGCGCCCGGAGTCGTCGGTCACGGTGGCGTGCGAACGCGCCCTGGCCTCGCTGCTGCCCGCTGCGAGCAACGCGGCGGCCAGCGCGGCCAGGACGACCGAGCGTGGGCTACAGCCCCAGCATTCCCACATGATGATCCTCCCGGACCGGGCGGTCCTCGCGGGGCCGCATCCACCACAGCAACGCCACGCCCGCGAGCAGCGCCGCCCACAACGTGAATGCCACGGCCGGCTGCGAGGCCGACATCGCCAGCACGCGGGCCAGCGAGCCGAACCTCGCGAGCATGGCGCCCGAGGCGCTGAGGCCGTCGAGCGCGCGCAGCACGCCGCCGTTGAGCGACTTGAGCACAAAGACGCACGAGCCCGCGAGCGAGCGCGTGGCGTCCGCGAACAGTCCCGTGGTCCACGCGCGCGGGCCGGGCAGCATCACCGCGGCGGCGATGACCAGCGTGCTGACCGCGACCGAAGCGGCGGCGCCCCATGCGAGCACCGGCGCCCACCGGTGCGCGTGGCGCGGCAGGGCCTCGGCGAGTACGCGATCGGCGAAGAGCTCGCCCGGATCCCACGTCTCGAGCGACGTCACCTGCGCGAACACGCGCCGGTACACCGCCACCTCGCGCTCGCAGATCGCGCAGCCGGCGAGGTGAGCCTCGAACGCCACGCGCTCGGCGGGCACGAACTCGCCGTCGAGGTAGTCCTGGACGCGGAAGGATTCGGGACAGTGGGTCATGGCGTCTGGCCTTCGATGCGGTCCTTGAGAAGTGCCCGGGCCCTGTGAATGCGGGCCTTCACGGTGCCCAGGGGCAGGTTCAGCGCTTCGGCGATCTCCTCGTACGACAGGTCCTGCTGGTGCCTCAGCAGGATGACGATGCGGTAGTGCTCCGGCAGTGAATCGATCAGATCCTGCGCGATGCGTTCTTCCTCGGCGTTCGACGTGACCTCGTCGGGCTTCAGCCCCCGGTCCTCGACGTCGAGCTCGCGTTCCTCGGTCGAGCCCGGCTCCGTCACCGTGAGCGACACGGTCTGGACGCGGCGGCGCCGGAGGTGATCGATCGCGAGCCGCGTCGCGATCGTGAACAGCCATGCGGTGAACGGTCTCTCGGGATCGTACCGATCGAGCGCCCGGAACATCCGGACGAAGGTCTCCTGGGCCAGGTCTTCCGCGTCCTCGGCCCGGCGCACCACGCGCATCAGGACCGAGAACACGGGGCGCTGGTACCGGCGGACCAGGTCCCGGCAGGCCCGCTGGTCGCCGGTGAGCGACTTGCGGACGAGCTCGGCATCCTCGTGGTTCGCGGGACTCACGCCTTCATACCCGGTTACGCGCCGGAGAGGGGCAATGTTTCATGGTGGCGCACGATAGAGACGCGGTCAGGGACGGGTCAAGAACGCCCGCCCCGGTGCCGGCCCGGGGGCGCGGGCCGGCACCGGCGTGCCCCGCCCGGGGACACGCTCCTTGACGGGTCCCCGGGCCGGTCCTAGCCTGCGCTGCATGATGACTATCATGGGTGTACACGCTCGGGAGATCCTCGATTCGAG
>CAIXRL010000821.1 GCA_903921835.1 Candidatus Eiseniibacteriota bacterium
CCGCCGGCTTCTCGGCCGACATGCGCATCCCCGCCGGCACGCCGACCCCCGCCATCACGGTGCCCGTGGGAGCGGACTGCATCGCCCGCACGCGCATCTTCCGGGACGGACAGTGGCGCAAGTCCTACGCCTTCCAGCGCGTGGGCGGGGTGCTGATCGTGGCGCGGCCGGACCTCAGCGAGACGTTCGTCGGCGTGCGGTGCCTGCCATGAGCATGCCCGTAACCCAGCACTTCGAGCTGTCCGAGTTCGCCAGCCGGGGCGCCGACGGCGTGGTGCCCTACCCGGCCGAGTGGATCACCGATCGGCTGCTGCCACTCTGCTCCATGCTGGAAGTGATCCGGGCGACGCTGGGCGATAGGTGGATGGAGGTCACGCCCCACGGTGGCTACCGCACCGACGCCTTGGTTGCATCCCTACTCGCGGCCGGGCACCGGGTGGCCTCTGCCACGCAGCACAAGCAGGGGCGGGCCTGCGACTTCATCGTCGAGGGCATGCCGCCAAGCGACGTGCATGCGCGAATCCTGTCGATGCAGCAAGCCGGGCGCCTGCCGCTACTCGGTGGACTGGGACTCTACGCGAAGTTCGTCCACGTCGACATCCGGGAGAAGGTTCCCCCGGGGCACCTCGCACGATGGGAGGGCTGACACATGACCCAAGACGACGGCAGCCGAGACGACGGCGAGATCCACGGCGAGCACCACGAGCACCGCCGGTCAACCGACTCCTCGCAGCAGGTCCATCTGGTGACGCTGGCCGAGGATGCCGCGGGACGGCGGGCCATCGTCGAGACGGGGCGGTTCGCGAAGCTGGTAGCGTGGGCGTCCGGCGCGAAGGCTATCGCCGTGATCGTCGCCGCGGTGTTCTGCGCTGGCACCTGGGGTGCCATGCTCGTGAGTCGGTGGCTGCACCGCGTCGACCTCGGGGCTGCCATGGCCGCGCACATGACCACCGAGCACGTACCGCAGGAGAAGCGGGCCGAGACGCAGGCACGCACCATCGACAACCTCTGCACCTACAACCGATGGCAGGGGCGCACGGTCGCCGGCATCGCGAAGAAGTTCGGCGTACTCGACTTCGGTCCGGCGCCTGACCCCTGCCCGCCAACCGCACCATGAACGGAGACCCCATGAGATCCCTGCTCGCCTCACTGCGCATCTTCCTGGCCAGTCTCTTCCTGTGCCTCGCCCTGTTCCCTTCCGCCGTGGCGCTCGCCGACCCGCTGCCCACCGTCCTGACCAGCGACGCGCCCCCGGGGCACGTGGCGAAGGTCGACGCCGCGGTGCCAGTTGTTGCCAATTCTGCAACAACTCCCTCGACGGTCACGACGACCACCACCACGACGGGCAGCCCCGCGACTGTGGCCGCCCAGCCCCCGCTGGCCTTCGACCCCTTCTGGCTCGCCGTCGTGGTGCTCGGCTGCGGGCTCCTGACTGCCGTGGCACACCGCCTTGCCGCCTCGGTCGCGTGGATGCAGCGCCCCATCGGCGCCCTGCTGAGCGCCACCGTGGTCAGCGTCGCTACCTCCATCGGCGCTGCGGTGGCCAGCATGGGGCTGACCCGGGGGCTTGTGCTCGTCGCGCTCTCGGCGGTGTCCAGCGCCGTGGGCTCGTACAACCCCACCAAGAAGCCCGGCGACGACTCCACCCGCCTTAGCCTGCCGACGAGCCGGGCGATCAGCTTCCTCCTGCCGCTGGCCTGCCTGATCTTCGCATCGGCCTGCACCCCAGCACAGAACGCAGCCTGGTCGCAGCTCGGCAAGGTCGACATGGCCGCGTGCATCGCCAAGTCGGCGCCCGGGGCCATCTCGACGGCATCCACGGCGCTCGTCGCTGACCTCGAGAAGCAGGCGGCGGCAGACCCGACCGCGTGGGACTCGACCGCGTGGGCGGCCACCGGCAAGTCGCTGGGCATGACCTACGGGATCAACCTGGCGCTTTGCATCCTCAGCGCCGCGTGGGCGCGCCTCGGCCCGGTCATGTTCGCTGACCTGCCGCCCACGGACCCCAGGATCGCCGTGACGTGGCTGCTCTCGCATCAGGGGGCGTGGCTGCCCGCGCCGGCGGTCAAGTGAGCCGTCGCGCTGGCCTCGGCTGGGCCTGGGCCGCCTTCTACCTGGCGCTGGCCGCGGTCTTCATGCTCGGCGGGTGCCTGCCCTGCACCGTCGCGGGCGCCTCCCGCTGCGTCCAGAACTCCGTCATGGTGTGCTCTGGCAGCCAGTACGAGGAGGCGCTAGATTGTTCGGCGACGGTGCCGCCGACCAAGTGCGCGGCGGGCAGCGATGGGCTGGCCTACTGCCGGGTGGTGGCGCCATGACCCGCATCCGCCCGCCGAGTGACCAGGAAGCCCGGGACGTGATCCGGGAGGTCTATGGCCTCTGCAAGATCCGCCTCGTCGAGAAGTCCAGCGACGCCATGAGCCAGGCCATCGCCGCGGCCCTTGGCGAGCTGCGCAAGCTCGGCTTGAATGTGCCCAGCGGAGAGGACTACCTCCTCGATTATGCAACCACCCTGCCCGACTTCCTCGGCACGGGGGTAGCCGTGGTTGGATGGCCGGCGCCTCTCGCCACCATCGGCGCGGGAGACGTCTACCGGGCATGTCACGAGGGAACCCACGCACA
Source organism: Candidatus Eiseniibacteriota bacterium (assembly GCA_903921835.1). Classification (GTDB taxonomy): domain Bacteria; phylum Eisenbacteria; class RBG-16-71-46; order RBG-16-71-46; family RBG-16-71-46; genus CAIXRL01. The sequence goes on from CAIXRL010000821.1 coordinate 2,620, forward strand.
GGAGATAGCAGAGGATGGAGCGGTGCCCTTCGCGGTTGGCTATCTGGCGTCGAGAACGGCGCGCGCTCTGTACGAGTTCCGCGCCGTGGCCAGTGCCGATGAACTGCACCTGGCCATGGGCGACGAACTGGAATCGCCGGCCACGCATGCGGAGAGATTCCGTTGTTATGCCCTCGATGATGCGCGCGTGGCGATGATCGCAGGCGCCCTCACCTCGGCACAGGCTACGCTGCGCGGCGGCGTCTCGGTCTGCGCCACGGCCCGCGCGTTCAAGTCTGCCCTTGCCTCTCGGGGAATCATCGGCTAAACTGTTCTCTCTCGGGCACTTGTCGGAGTCATGACCGACGAGAGGCGCTGTCCTCGCACCGACGGCGCCGCGCCCGGGTTCTTCCTCCACTCGGTGCGCGAAGGTGCGAGCCATGGCTACGTTCCAGGATCTCACGGGGCAACGTTTTGAGAGGCTGACCGTCTTGTCCCTTGCCCCCTTCAATGGCAAGCGCACGAGATGGAACGTCCGTTGCGATTGCGGAACGGAGAAGGCGGTTGCGGCAGACCGGCTCAAGTCTGGATCAACCAAATCCTGCGGATGCCTCCATCGAGAGAACGCGGGTCGGATGAACTTTATCCACGGCCATGCGAGCAACCTGCGAGGAAGAAACCCTGCGTTTGACTCGTGGCAGAATATGGTCCGGCGCTGCGAGGACCCCAGATCGAACAGGTACCAGTCGCACGGCGCTCGCGGGATCAAGGTCTGCGAACGGTGGCGGAATGACTTCTCCGTTTTCCTGGTCGACATGGGGCCTAGACCGTCGCTAAATCACTCGATCGACAGGATCGACAACGACGGCAACTATGAGCCTGGGAACTGCCGGTGGGCGACAAACAAGGAACAGGCTCGCAACCGTCGGAGCAATCGTCCCGTGTCTGCGAACGGGGTCAGCAGATTGATCACCGACTGGGCGCTCTTTACCGGGATCAGTCTTTCCACTATCTATCGAAGGGTAGCGAATGGCTGGAGCGAGGAACGTGCTGTTTCCGAGCCGCCGGACGCGAGTAAGCAACATCGCCTCTTCCGTTCCTCCTTGACCTCTCGCGGCATCCTCGCCTAGCCCGCTGCGCCAGGGCGTGGCTCTCGGCGCACGTCGGAGCGTGACCTACCCGCCCTCCTCGCCGCGTCCGCGGCTACTCCTTCACCGCAACCGCCACCACCACCGGCGGCCATCCCACCACCGCCCCCCTCTACTGGCCTGCCCGTCCTCCCCACCTCCCAGCACTGCGACGCCACTCCCGCCGCCTTGCACTTCTGCGGGTACTCTCCGCCGGGGTGGACAGCCATCTCGTCGAGTCGCACCGGGCAGGCGTCGTACGCGAGCGCCTGCGAGGCTTTCGCCGGGGCTTGCACTTGGGGCAGAAGTCCTTTCCGCCCTCGGCGCGCACCGTCAAGGCCGTGCTCACCGTCCGCCCTTGCCGCCATCCCCGAGCACGCGCACCACGAGCCCGGCCTTGAGCGCCTGGCGCACGCAGTTCCAGGTGCCGCGCGACCCGGGCAACGGGAACGCCAGCACCACGTCGGCGCCAAGCCGGACCATCTCCGCGTTCCGCTCTGGCCCACCTCGCTGCCCGCGCCCCCAGTCCGCCGGGTGCGGCTCCCGCATGGCTCCCGAGAACAGCGCG
>CAIXRL010000822.1 GCA_903921835.1 Candidatus Eiseniibacteriota bacterium
CGCGGCCGCGGCCGCGCCGGTCGCGCGTGGACGCACGCGCCGGGGCGGGGGCTCGCGCTCTCCGTGGCGCTGCAACTGGGCTGCGACGTGCGTCACGCCGGTCTCGCGCCGCTGGTCGCCGGGCTCGCGCTCGCCGAAGCGGTCGCGGGCCTCGGTGCGCCCGTCCGCCTCAAGTGGCCCAACGACGTGCTGGTGGAAGGCCGCAAGCTGGCGGGCGTGCTGTGCGAACTGCGCCGGCCGGCGGCGGGCGGCGAGGTGGTGGTGGTGATCGGCGTCGGCGTCAACGTGAGCCAGCGCGCGGCTGATTTCCCGGACGACCTGCGCGGGACCGCGACCTCGCTGGCGATCGCCGGCATCGACGCCGCGGTCGAGGACGTGGCCGCGGAGTTCCTCAACGCGCTCGAACCGCGCTGGACGCAGCTGCGCGCCAGCGACCGCGCGGCGCTGCTCGGCGCGTGGAGCGCGCGCGCCGCGTTCTGGGGCGAACCGGTAACGGTGAACGCGCCCGGGGGCGCCATCGCGGGCGTGGCGCAGCGGCTCGACGACGACGGCGCGCTGGTGCTGCGGCTCGAGAGCGGCGGCGAGCGGCGCGTGGTCGCCGGTGACCTCGTGCCCGCCGGCGTGGAGACGCCGTGAGCAGCCCGCACCTGCCGCCGGAGGACGCGCGGCGCAACCGCGAGTTCCGCGAGTACGACGAGTGGGTGGACCCGCGCGCGAGCGGCGAGATGCCGTTCCTGCAGCACCTGGAGGAACTGCGCGTCGTACTGATGCACAGCCTCGGGGCGATCATCGGCGGCATGATCGCCGGCTGGTGGCTCGCGCCCTACGTGCTCGCCGACCTCATCCGGCGCACGGTGGTGCACACGGTGGTGATGTCGCCGTTCGAGGCGTTCAACGAGCGGCTGAAGCTCGCCGCGATTCTGGGCGGCGTCGTGGTGCTGCCGTACATCCTGTGGCGGTTGTGGTCGTTCGTCGTGCCGGGACTCCTGCGCCGCGAGCGCGGCTGGGTGGGACCCCTGGCGTTCGCGTCGTTCGTGCTGTTCCTGCTCGGCGCGGCGGCCGCGTACCTGTACGTGGTGCCGCTCGTCATCAACGTGCTGCAGGGCTTCCTCACCGCCGGCATGGTCATGCAGATGCGCCTGAGCCTGCTGCTCGACTTCTTCTACAACATGGTCATCGCCTGCGGGCTGCTCGCGCAGATGCCGCTCGTCTGCATGCTGCTCACCGGCATCGGGCTCGTGACGCCGATGTTCCTGCTCAGGCAGTGGCGCGTGGCCGTGGTAATCATCTTCGTGGTCACCGCCGCCATCACGCCGGGCGACGTGGTGAGCGCGCAGTTGATCATGGGTATTCCCATGGTGCTGCTCTATTTCCTCAGTGTCGGGTTGTCGTACTTCGTGGCGCGGAAGAAGGCGGAGTCGGAGGCGATGGTGCTCTCCGATACGGACGAGGGGGACGGACATGACTGAGCGTCGCGCGAAGCCGCGGCCCGCGCGGGCGCGCAAGCAGGCGCCGCGGCCGCTGCTCGCCGTGGACATCGGCAACAGCGAGACGGTGCTCGGCCGCTTTCACGGCCCCGAGCTGGACGGCTTCTGGCGCCTGACGACGGGCCGCTCCACCGCGGACGAACTGCGCGTCGCGATCGAGCTGACCGTGCGCGAGAGCCCCGCCGGCTGGGGCGCGATCGTGTGCTCGGTCGTGCCGCTGCTCACGCGGCCGTGGTGCGAGGCGCTGCGCGCGGTGACGGGCC
>CAIXRL010000823.1 GCA_903921835.1 Candidatus Eiseniibacteriota bacterium
CATCGTGCGGCGCGCTGGCCCACGCGGTCGCGGGGTCGCCGTCCACCGCGCGCGGCGCGGCGCCGGAGTTGCTGCTCGCGGTCGCGACCGGCGCACGGCGCGTCGTGTCGGGCACCGGCATGGGCACCAGCCGGAGATCCTCGATCCACACGCTGCCCCTGCCGCCCCTGCCCGCGGTCACGGCGAACTCGATCGCCGCGACGTGCCGCGGCTCGCCCCCGCCCTGCGGGCCCCACGCGAACGAGATGTGGCGCTTCTTGAGCGTCATGGCGCGCGCGACCGGCGTGAACTCGACGTCGCGCTGGTTGACCCACCAGACGTTGTCGCCGCTGGCGTCGATCAGCTTGAACTCGAGGTTGTTGACCGGACACTCACCGCGCACGCGGAACGTGAACTCGTAGTTGGCGGGCAGGTCCAGCGACACGGCGCGGTGCGCGACCGCATAGCCCCCGCCGCCGTGAAAGTCGAAGTCGAGCCGCAGCGCGCCGCCGGAGACGGCCGGCTCGGAGCCGAGCGCGAGCGACACGCCGTCGGCGGGCGTGGCCTTCCACGCGGACAGCTCGGCGCCGGTGCCGATCGTGACGGGCAACGCCGGCGCGTTGGCGCGGGCGGCGAGCGGGAGCAGCACCGCGAACGCGGCGATGACACAACAACGGCCAATCGAACGCATGAGCCTCAGCCTTTCACGCTGCCCATGAGCACGCCCTTGATGTACGAGCGCTGCATGACCAGGAACACGCCGAGCACCGGCAGCACCGTGAGCACCGAGCCCGCCATCATGAGCTCGGTGTCCTGCACGTGTTCGCCCACGAGGTTCGCGAGGGCGACCGGCAGGGTGTACTGGCTGCTGTCGCTCAACACGATGAGCGGCCACATGAAGTCGTTCCAGGCCGACAGGAAGCTGAACGTGGCCATGGTGACCAGGATGGGCTTGAGCACCGGCAGCACGATCGTCCAGTAAATGCGCCACTCGCTGGCGCCGTCGATGCGGGCCGCGTCGAGCAGGTCGTCCGGGATGGACAGCGCGAACTGGCGGATCATGAAGATGCCGAACACCGTCGCCAGGCCGGTGATCATCACACCCCACGGCGTGTTCACGAGCCCAAGGCTCTTCACGATCAGGAACAGCGGCATCATGCCCACCTGGCCGGGGATGACCATGGCCGCCACCAGCACCTTGAACGTGGCGTCGCGCCCCTTGAAGCGCAGCTTGGCGAACGCGTAGCCGGCCATGGAGTTCACCACCAGCGAGAACAGCGTCACGCCCACGGTGATGAGCAGCGAGTTGGCGAAGTTCCGCGCCAGGTTCAGCCGGGTGAACAGGTCGACGTAGTGTTCCAGCGTGGGCGCGCTGGGCAGCAGCGGCGGCGGGAACGAGCTGGCCTGGCCTGTGGGCATGAACGAGGCGGACACCATCCAGAGCAGCGGCGTCAGCGTGACCAGCGCGCCCAGGATCAGCAGCGCGTGCACGAGCAGGGACGGGAGCGCGCGCTTCACGACTGCCCCCGATCACCCTGCAGCTTCATCTGGATCACCGTCACGGTCATCATGATCGCGAACAGGATGAACGCGATCGCCGTCGCGTAGCCCATGCGCCACCAGCGGAAGCCCTGCTCGTACATGAGCATGACCACGCTCACCGTGGAGCGCAGCGGTCCGCCCTGCGTCATCACGTACGGCTCCGCGAAGATCTGGAACTGCCCGATCATGGTCATGATGCCCACGAACAGGAACGTCGGCCCCAGCGAGGGCAGCGTGACGTGGACGAACTGGGCGCGCCAGCCGGCGCCGTCGAGCTGCGCGGCCTCGTACAGGTCCTCGGGGATCGACTGCAGGCCGGCGATGAAGATGAGCATGTTGTAGCCGAAGTTCTTCCACACCGCGAGCAGCACGATGGCCGGCATGGACCAGTGCGGGTCGCCCAGCCAGTCGATGGGGGCGACGTGGAAGAAGCCGAGCGCGTTGTTCACGAGCCCGTAGTGCGGGTGCAGCAGGTAGCGGAACACGATCGCCACCGCCACCATGGTGGTGACGACGGGCGTGAAGAACACCGTGCGGAAGAAGCCCTTCATGCGCGCCACTTTGGCGTTCACCAGCAGCGCCGCGGCGAGCGACGTGGCCACGGACAGCGGCCCGCCCACCACGACGAAGTACAGCGTGTTGCGCAGCGCGCGCCAGAACTCGCCGTCGGCGAGAACGTGGCGGTAGTTGTCCATCCCCATGAAGCGGATCGTGTCGGGCCGGCCGATGGAATAGATGTCGAAGTCGGTGAAGCTCATCACCAGCCCGGCCAGCACCGGCACGAAGAAGAAGACGCCGATGAGCACGAGTGCGGGCGCGAGGAACGTCCACGCTGCCGACTGCTGGCGGCCCTCGGAAGTCAAGGACTTCATCGTGATCCTCCCCCGCCGGTCGCCCGGGACCTGTCGCGCAGCCAGCGGCGTTTCTCCAGCATGCGGTCCACGTCGGCGGACAGGACGGACATCGCCGAGTCCGGCGTGGACGCGCGGCGCACGACGCGCTCGACCTGCTCCTGGACCCGGATGGCGATCTCCTCCCACTCCGGCACCTTGGGCGTCGCGACCACGCGCGTCAGCTGCTCGCCGAACGTGCGCATGTTGGGATCGGCCGTGAGCGCCGTGTCCCGCCAGGCCTCGACGCGCCCCGGCAGGTCGCCGGTGAGCCGCCAGAACTTGAGCTGCACGTCCGGCCGCGCGAGGAACTGGACGAACGCCCACGCCTGCGCCTTGTGCGCCGACGCCCGGTAGACCACGAGGCTCGAGCCGCCGGCAAGCGAGAGTCCTGAGGCAGGCCCGGTCGGGCCCGGCATGGGCGCGGTCGCCCACGCGTCCTGGAGCGAGTCGGGCAGGCGGTTGCGCATCTCGCCGATGTTCCACGGGCCCGTGATCCACATGTTGAGGTAGCCGCGCGCGAACTCCTGGTAGACGTTCGAGATCTCGTTGCCGCTCACCGACGGCGCGAGGCCCTCGCGGGAGAGGCTCATGTAGAAGTCGAAGCCGCGGCGGAAGGCGGAGTCACGGAACGCCGCGCGCGTGCCGTCCTCCTTCAGCAGCGGGGAGCCGGCCTGGAGGCCCATGATGACGGGCGGATTCCACTCGTTGGTGGGCAGGAAGATCGCGTACCGTTCCTTGCCCACGACGCGCTTCACCGCGCGCATGGCTTCGCGCCAACCCTCCCACGACTGCGGCAGCGTGGAGTAGCCCGCGCGCTCGAGCACGTCCTTGCGGTAGAACACCACGCGCGTGTCCACGTACCACGGCACGCCGTAGGGTTCGCCGTCGATCACGTTGGTGTCCCAGATACCCGGGAAGAACCCGCTGCTGTCGAGCCCCGCGGACTTCGCGAGCCACGGCCGCAGCGGCTCGATCGCCTCGAGCGCGCTGAACTCCGGGATCCACGTATTGCCCAGCTGGCTCACGTCCGGCGTGGACTTGCCCACGTACGCGGTGATGAGCTTCTCGTGCGCCGCGGTCCACGGCAGCTGCTGCACGACGACGTGGATGTCCGGGTGCTCGCGCTCGAAGTCCGGGATCAGCTCCTGCACCACTTCGCCTTCGCGCCCCATGCCCCAGAAGCGGATCGTGGTGCGCCCCGCGTGCCGGGCGCAACCCGCCGACGCCAGCGCGAACAGCGCGCAGGTCGCGAGAACCGCCGTGATACCGGCGCGCGGCGTCATCGCGCTGCCGTCGGAACGTGGTCGAGCCAGCCGCCGCGGAAACCCGCCGCGCGCAACCCGCGGACCAGGTGCGGAGACCTCCGCATGCGCTCCCACACGAGCCCGCTGCGCCAGTTCTCGATCATGAGCACGATGAGTCCCTGGTCGATGCCGAGGTAGTCGCGGTCGCACCAGCCGAGTTTCGGGTCCACACCGTCGCGCTCGTGTCCCGCAACGCGGACGGACAGGTTGTAGGCGTCGAGAAAACCGTACCTGCCCCACAGCCGGTCGCTGTGCCGCTGCTTCATCGCCATCAGCGTCGGCAGCACGGCCGCGGGCGCGAACGCGATCGAGCCCGCCGCCGCGTTGGGCGTGAGCGTGCCGTCGTCCTGCACCTCGGTGTGCGAGGCGCCGCGCGCCCAGTAGGTCTCGAAGTGTCGCTTCACGCCGTCCACGACGAAGTTGCCGTTCGCCGGCCCGTCGCACGCCGACAGTCCCCACTCCAGCGGGCCGTAGCCGGTCCAGTGCCCCGGGTTGTCGATCGCGTACTGGCGCTGCGCCAGCGTGGCGCGCCGCGAGTTCTCGAAGTAGTCGATGCCGTGCGCGCGCATGAAGTCGTCGCGGATGCCGCGGTAGTCCACGAAGATCTGCGACGACTGGTGACCGAACAGCGGCGCGAATCCCAGGTACTCCTGGCCGTGGAACGTGCCCCAGCGGTAGCCCTGCGTGTAGCGGCTCCACGTGGCGGGGTCGGCCGGGTGCGTGGGCGAGCCCATCGCCAGCAGCAGCATCAGCGTGGTCTCGTTGTAGTGGCCCGTGTCGTACGGCAGGTGACCGTGCTCGGGCGTCCAGCCCAGTCCCATGAGCGGTGCGCGCGGCTGCATCCAGCGCCAGTCCACGCGGCGGTAGAGCGACTCGGCCAGCGCGCCGACCTCGCGCTCGCGCGCGGTCGGGCGGTCGAAGTACTCGCCGCAGAACAGCGCGCCGGCGACGAGCAGGCCCGTGTCGATGAACGACAGCTCCAGGTGCTCGAAGCGCGCGCCGGTCGAGGGCACGAGGAAGTGGTAGAAGAAGCCGCGGTAGCCGATGCTCGTGGCTCCCGCGGAATCCTGCGGCGCGCCGTAGAGGAAGCGCAGCGTCTTCAGCGTGCGCTCCAGCCCCTGCTCGCGCGTGATCCAGTGCCGCTCGACCCCGACCGGATACGCGGCGAGGCCGAAGCCCATGGCGGCGACGCTGGCGAACGAGCGCGTCGGCCAGCGGTCGGGCGTCAGCCCCGTCGTGGAGTCCGCGGTGTCCCAGAACCACGCGAACGTGCGGTGCTCGAGATCGTCCACGAACGCCCGCTGAGCCGGCGTCATGGCGGGTTCGCGCGCGGCGGTGGCGTGTTGGGCCGCGCGTGCAACGGTCGCGCCGGACGGCTGCGGGACGGCGAATGCGGCGAGCAGCGCGAGCGCGAGCACGAGCGCCGTCGATGCGCTCCGGTGAGGCGGGCGGGTTCCGGCGTCGGGCATCGTCAATGGGTCCTCGGGAACGAGCGCGGTGCGCTCAGTCGATCGTAGCCGGGAGCAGCGCGGGGCGGCGCCAGCGCGCCGGGTCGGGCCGGGTCACGAGCTTCGCGCCGCACGAACCGCGGATCGCGAGCGAGGTGGGCAGCACCTCGTGCTGCCGGACCGTGGAGTCCGGCGAGCGCCGGGCGGACACCAGCATCTCGATCGCGCGCTCGCCCAGCAGCGCGGTGTTCACGCGAACGGTCGAGAGCGGCGGCGAGGTGAAGCGCGCCATCGCGACGTCGTCGAATCCCGCGAGGGCCATCTCGTCCGGCACGCGGATCCCGCACTCACCCAGCGCGCTCAGCACGCCAAGCGCCATGTGATCGTTGCCGACGAAGATCGCCGTCGGGCGCGTGGGGCGGCGGAGCAACTCGGGGACCGCCTCGAAGCCCGAGGGCTCGGTGAAGTCGCCGATCACCTCCAGCGCCGGGTCCGGAGCGATCCCGGCCTCGCGCAGCGCGGTGCGGTAACCCTGCAGCCGCTGCTCGGCGTCGAGGTTCATTTCGGGGCCCCGCACCATGGCGATGCGGCGGTGCCCGAGTCCGATGAGATGTCCCACCATCTCGTGCGCACCCTCGAAGTTCGCGATCGAGATGGTGTCGCACTCGTCCACTTCCTGCCCCGGGTTCAGCAGCACGACCGGGCAGCGGGCCGCGAAGTTGCGGATCGCCTCAGGCGCGTCCACGTCGGGGGCCATCACCACCATGCCGTCCACGCGCCCGCTCATCGAGCGCAGCGCCACGGACAGCGCTTCGCTGTCGGCGTGCGAACTCGACACGAGCAGGTGGAAGTCATGGCGGCGGGCCGCCAGGTCCAGGCCGCGGATGACCTCGGAGAAGAACTCGCCATAGATGTCCGGGAGCAGGACGCCGAACGCCTGCGTGCGGCTCGTGATGAGACTGCGCGCGACACCGTTCGGCCAGTAGTTCAGCCGCGACGCGGCCGCGCGCACGAGCACGACCGTCCCCTCGCTGACGATGGAGCTGTCGTTGAAAACGCGCGACACGGTCGCGATCGAAACTCCCGCCTCGCGGGCGACATCCCGGATGGTCGCCAATGGACTCTCCGACGCGATGGAAACGCACAGGGCCTGCGGCGCGGCAGGACCCTGCGACGACGCGCTGGGGACTCACGCACGGCGTTCCTGTAACCGTTTACAATGCATCCGGTGCCATGTCAAGAACTTGTTGCAAGACGGTCGCTTCCGGGCGCGGAAATGCCGCCGGGCTGCCGCGCCTGGAATCCCCTCCTGCCGCGCCAGGTCGAGGACGCTGCGCGGGCCGGCGTCTCCATGCTAGCGTGCGCGCCATGAATCCCACCCCCGCGCAGCTCGAAGCCCGCCGCGGCCGTGCCGCCGCCGCCTGGGCGCTTCAGGACGAAGTCGTGCTCATTCCCGCCGGCGAGCCCATTGCCGTCCCCGGCGGCGCCGACCAGACCTACCCGTTCCTCTCCCACGCGGAGTACTTCTGGCTGACCGACCACGAGGCGCCCGGCGCCGTGATCGCATTCGATCCGAAGGAAGGCTGGACCGACTTCGTGCCCGGGACGACCGAGGCCGAGCGCGTGTGGGAAGGCCGCGGCGACGCGCCGGGGACGCCGTTCTCGCGGCTCGAGGGCTGGCTCGCCGCGCTCTCGGGGCGGCAGCTCGTCACGCTGGGGACCGCGCTGCCCAACGACGGCGCCGCCGACGGGCGCGCGCTGGAGCTGCGCGCCGCGCTCATGCACGCGCGGCGGCCCAAGGACGAGGCCGAGCTCGCGCGCCTGCGCGCCGCCTGCGCGGCGTCCGCGAGAGCTTACGCCGCCATCGCGCCGCGCATCGTCGCGGGCGTCACC